>JAKATS010000403.1 GCA_021818645.1 Acidobacteriota bacterium
CGTACGGAACAATCTCGTGGTATTCACCGGCATTCCAGAATTCCTGCCCATCCGGCGCTCTCATGCAGCACAGGAACTTTCCCCCCACCCGAAAATCCATCCTGCAAACCGGCGTGGTAAAACCTTTCGGGCCCCACCACTGCATGACATACTTCGGGTCTGTCCACGCCTTCCAAACCAGTTCACGCGGGGCGTCGAAAATTCTTGTAACGGTCATCCGCTCATTTTCTTTGACCAAGCTTTTTGTCATTGCGGTTCCTCTCTTTTTTCATTTGCCTGACGACCACATCCAAATTGTCGAAACGCTCTTCCCAGAATCGGCGATAGCTCATCGCCCAGTCGCTGACGGTCTTGATTGCCTCAGGCCTCAACCTGCACACGCTCTCTCTTCCGCGCTTCGTCTTGATCACAATCCGCGCCCGCACCAGAAAGGCAATATGTTTTGAAATCATCTGCTGCGAGACGGCAAACGACTCGGTCAAGGCATGCACAGAAGCCGGCCCATGCGAAAGCCGCTCGATCATCGCCCGGCGCGTCGGATCCGACAAAGCCGCAAAGGTGGCACCGAGTTTATCCACAACTCAATGGTAGTGGATATTTTATTGCTGTCAAGAGGAATGCGCGGCTCATTTTCATGAAAGCCCTAGGACCGGGCCATGGCCGGCATGCGGGATTATCGGGAAACAGAACCGGATTGCAAGCGCTGCCAGGGCAGCGGCACTTTGACCCAGCCCATGCCGGCGGCCTGCGCGGCCTGAATGCCAAAGTCGGTATCCTCGAAGACCAGGCAATGTTCCGGCTTTACGCCCAGCTTGCGGGCGGCCAGCAGGAACGGCTCGGGGTGGGGCTTGCTGTGGGCATAATCGCCGGCGCAGACCAGCAGGGGAAATTTTTCCGACAGCCCCAGCGCCTGAAGCGACTGCAGGACCGAATCCCGCGTGCTGCCCGAGACCACGGCAAAGGGAATGCGGCCATACTGCAGCTCAATATGCTCGAGCACCTCGGGCACGGCGGCGAGCCGGGGCAGCAGCTCGAAATACAATTCTTCCTTGCGCCGCCGCACTTCCTCCAGCGGCATGAAAAGGCCATCGAGCCGGTTCAGGCGGGCGATGATCTCGGCCACCGGCAGTCCGCCCCAGGCGTAAAACAGTTTCTCGTCGAACGAGCGGCAATTCCATTCGCCCAGCGCCTGCTTCCAGGCGATGTAATGCAGGGGCATGGAATCGGCGATGGTGCCGTCGCAGTCAAAAAGATAGGCCTGAAAATCGCCATCAGGCAGGACCAGACGAGGAGCTTGGGCAGCCATCATAGAGCCAGTTCAAAGTACAAAGCGCCGGGGATGGGGTTGGGACGATAGGGGGGAATTTCCACAAAGCCCATCCGGCGATACAGGGCGATCGCCGTATCCATCCGCGGCACGGTATCGAGGCGCAGGCGGGTGTAAGAACGCCGGCGCGCTTCTTTCAGAATCTCATGCATCAGCGCGCGGCCCAAGCCCAAACCGCGAAATTCCGGCCGCAGGTACAGCCGCTTGATTTCTCCGATGCCCTCCTGCAAAGCCTGCAGGGCCACGCAGCCGGCCCAGCGGTGGTCATGGCGCAGCAGCAGGAGAGCTCCGCCCGGCGCGGCATAACTGCCGGGGAGCGCGGCCAGCTCGCGGTCGAAGTTCTGAAAACAGAGGCTGAAGTTGAGCGAGCGGGCGTATTCCTCAAACAGCTCGCGCGCCGCGGCCAGTTCGGAAGGCGCGAGCGCCGGCCGGCAGACCGGGACATCGGCCTCAACCGCGGCGGAGGCCTCCAGCTCGCCCCGCAGGACGGTGACGGCCTGGCCGGTCATCTCGATGCGATCGCCGCGCAGGCGCAGGCGCATTTCTCCGCCGCGCGCGGAGGCCTGGTAAGCGCGGATTTCATGCTTCCCCAGCCGCGCCTGCCAGTAGGGGCCGAGCACGCAATGGGCCGAGCCGGTGACCGGGTCTTCGTTGATGCCCACGCGCGGCGCAAAAAAGCGGGAAACAATGTCGTAGCGATCGCTGCCGCTGCGGCTGGTCAGGATGACGCCGCGCGCCGGGGCCGCCAGCAGCGCCGCGAAATCGGGCCGCGCCTGGCGCACCGCGGATTCATCCGCAACTTCCACCAGAACATCAAAACGCGACTGATGCACCGCGACCGGCTCAACCCCCAGAGCCGAAATCAAACCCGGCGGCGGGGTTATCGGCTGCGAGGCCAGGGCGGGGAAATCGAGGGTGATGCCGTTTGCGGCGGGCGCGGCGGTGAGCCGGCCGCTGCGCGAATAAAAATGTATGGGCGCGCCGGCCGCAGCGAGCTGCCGTTCCCAGAGCGCGTGCGCGGAGGCCAGCGAGGCGTGGCCGCAGAGATCCACTTCCTGACCCGGCGTGAACCAGCGCAGAATGTAGCCGTCATCGGAGGGTTCGATAAAAGCCGTCTCCGAGAGGTTCATCTCCCGCGCCACGGCCAGCCGCCACTCGCTGGAGCGGGGCGCATCGAGAAAACAGACCGCGGCGGGATTGCCGGCAAAGGGCCGCGCGGTGAAGGCATCAATTTGTAAAATCAATAAACCCATGGATGAAGCAGGATTTTATTTTCAGATATTGACGGAAAAATCCAGCAGCCAAGCGGCATTCAATCCAACAACGTGAAATCATTTGAATGCAGCCTTAATCTTCGCCAAAGCCGGCGGCTTCGGGATAGGCGCTGCCGCCCAGCTCATGCAAATCCAGGCCCTGTGCTTCCGCTTCCGGGCTGACGCGGGGAGGGATGAAGCGGCCCAGCAGCCAGAAGCAGCCATAGGCCAAAGGCAACAGGGCGCCCAGCCAACTGGCAACGCCCAGCCATTGCGCGGCGAGCTGGCCATGACCGCCGTGCAAGGGAAGGCCCAGGCCGTTGATCAAGCCGCCGGGAAACCAGCCGGGGCTCAGCCGCGCGGCCACGCCCAGGGCCAGCGCGCCCCAGATGCCGCCCAGTCCCTGAGCCGCGATCACGCCCGAAGGATCGTCCACCCGGGCATGCAGTTCGAGCGCCTGAATAGCGTAAAAGGCGAGCGCGCCGGCGGCCACGCCGATGATCAATGCCGCTGCGGGATGCAGCCAGGGCGCGCCGGCCGAGACCGCGGCCAGTCCCGCCATCCAGGCATTGGCGGCGATCGAGGCATCGGGGCGGCCAAAGACGCGGGCGCTCAGCCCCAGCGCCGTCAGCCAGGCGGCGGCGCCGCCGAGCCAGGTATTGACGGCAATGCGGGGCACCAGGGCGGCGGGTACATGCCAGATCGCCAGGGCGGTAAAGGCGTTCCAGCCCAGCATGCCCACTCCGGCCAGGGCTGCGCCTGCCAGAATGAAGACGGTGTTGTGGCCGGGCAAGGCCTGCGGCTGGCCCTGACGATTATATTTATTGCGCCGCGGCCCCAGCCGCCAGGCCAGCGCCAGGGCGCAGACCGCGCCGGTGGCCTGCACGGCGAGTGCGCCGGAGGCATCGAGCGTGCCATGGCCCCACTGATTCAACTGGCCCAGCCCGGCCAGCCAGCCGCCGGCCCACAGCCAATGAAAGCCGAGCGGGAAAATCAAGCCGCCGATGAGCAGGCTTCCGCAAGTGAGCGAGGCCAGGCGCCAGCGCTCGGCGGCCGCGCCGAGGGCCAGCATCGCCGCCCAGCCGGCGCCGATCATGCCGGCCAGCACCCACCAGCCGGCGTTCGCGCCCAGCCAGCCCGGCTGATTCATTCCCGCGCCCAAAAGCGGCGCGGCGCCGATCAGGTTCCAGAATTTGTCGTGTATCGTGATGCCGTGGCTGGCCGCCCACGGCAGTCCTGCCCATTTACAGCCCACCGCCCAGAACGCCAGCGCCGCAAGGCTGAAGGCCAGCCAGCAGGAAAGCAAGGTATGAGCGGCATTGCGCCCGCGCCCCAGCCCGGTCAACAGCAGCGACACGCCCCAGGGCGCCAGCAGGGAAAGGCAGGCCAGACCCAGCCAGGTGGATGATTGCGGCATACATCAGGATAAGACGAAGATGCTTTGGACGGAGGCGGCGGGACGCGGGCAGGCGATTCATTATTTTTCTTTACGCCAATGAAAATACTGATGGCTTTAATCCTTAAAAGGCGCCCGGGTGATGCCGTCGCAGATATTGGGTTCATGAAAACCGGGTACATAACGGTCGCCGATATCGCGCAAAAAATTCCGGGCGGCGGCGCGCGGATATTTTCCGGCAACACGCGCGCAGGAGGCGACAAACTTTTTTTTGAAGGCCAGCCGGGGATGGGCGGCCAGAACTTCGCGCATTGCACTGGCGGGAATGATGCGCAAACCATCGCCCAACACGTCCGCCCCCGCGCCATCCGCCACCAGGCGTATAGAAGGCGGCTGAAATTCGGCGATGGGCAGCGGGTGCATGGCGATACCATTCCAGACCTGACGGGTCTTACCGGCGGAATAGCCATGGGAAGCCAGGATTTGTTTAGCCGCCTGCGCGCCCTGAAGTTCAAAAGGCAGCGGGCCCATGTAGTGGCTGGTCAGGCCCAGATCGTGGAAAATGCAGGCTAAAAAGAGAACTTCAGCGTCATATTTCCAGCCGCGGGCCCGGCCTTGCAGCGCGCCGAAGTAAAATGTGCGCCAACAATGCTGCAAAAGCTAGGGTTCATAACGATCCTGAGCCAGCTTCAAGGCCAGTTGAGCCATACGGGTATCGGGAACGGGGATGCCCGCCACGCTGGTTTTCGCATTCATGCCGGGATTTTAACAAAGTACGTTGGAGATTCACGGTATGATGGCCAGCATGAAGGGACTGAGTATTTTTCTCGCCGTTGCAGGCTGGCTGCTCATGCTGACGGCGCTGATGGTCCTGCAGCGGCCGGCGCAGGCTGCTTTTGTGGCCGCGGGATCGGTCCTGATCGTGGTGGGAATCAGCGGCCTATTGTGGCGGCACAGACAGAATTCATGATCCCAAATCCATGATCTCTTCCCGAAAAAGCTGCCTTTTATTTGTCACCCGTTTTGTAAGTCTAATTTTATCAATAGCTTAATGGTGACAAATGAATTTTCGAACCGGAAACGGCAGATTCTGAAAAAATAAATGCTTTCTTTTCAATTACTTATAAAAATTCTGGCCACAGCAATCGCCGGGCAAGAATTCCCATAAACCTTTTATTTATAGATAGATAGAATGGGTGACAAATCAATTTTATCGAGCCCGCTCCAAGGCTCGATTCCGGTCATTCCAACCCCACGGATCCAATATGTTCGGTACCCTCCCCGTTTAGGGGAATTGACATTGCCCGGACATAAGTCTCAGATGGCAGGCGGAGGGTGATAGCCATGCCGGACAAGACTTCCGATCCGAATCCCAGGCCCAGGCTGGTGCAAGCCAAGGGCATAGAAAATCCTGAATTCAAAGAAGATACGGCCATGGAAGATGATCCCAACGACCCCATGCCGCCGGGTTTTGGGGAAATGACGATCCTGCAGGCCCTAGCGTATGCCAAGAAGAAATATGGGCATGAGATCCCCGTGCCGGAAGGCCTGTTGCCGGAGATTGGGGAAATTCCCCAGGCCGCGGCGGCTGCAGCGCAGAAAAATGCCGCAGCGGCACAAGCCGGCGCGAAGACATTTCAGGCCATGACCGCCCAGCCAGGGCAGGAGCGGCCGGAAGCTGGGACGGAACCAGCTAAAACTCAGACAGATGATGCGGCGAACCTTTACGGCTGGAGCGAGGAGGAGCTGAAAGCCGATCCGGAGGGGGATGCGGCCGCGCTGGCCAGCCTGGTGCAAAGCCTGGAGAAACCGAAACTCAGCGAACTGCGGAGGGCCTTGTCGCTGTTCAGCCACGCGCTGTGTTTCCGGGACCAGCGCCGGGAGCATTACATCGAGATTCTGGAAAAAGACCGGCGGCGCATGTTCGCGCTCGACAGCGCGGCGTTCCAGCATTACTACGCCGACTGCTATTTTCAACAGCATCAGGCCGCACTCAACGTGATCGTATGGCGGCAGAGCATGCGCATCCTGCACGGCCGCGCCCGGCGCGGCCCGCTGCTGCCTTTAAGCGTGCGCTTCGCCGATGAAAAAGAAGGGCTGCTGCTGGACTTTGCCGATGATTACGGCCATCTGGCGGTGATTGAGGCGCGGGGGTGGTACCTGAGCCGGCGCGGCCGGCCGCAATTTCTCCAGCCCGAGCATGAACTGCCGCTGCCGCGGCCACGGGGCGGGCGGCGGGAGTTCATCAATCCCCCGACCGCCAGCGCGCCGGAGTACCGGAAATATCCGAACCACATGCAGGAAGGGTTGGAGGTATTGCGGGAATTGCTGCCGGCGATGGACGAACTGGACTGGCAGATGGTGCTGACCTGGATTACCGGCTGCCTGCATCCGGGGCTGGTGATGCCGATGCTCTGCCTGATCGGGCCGCAAGGCAGCGGAAAAACCACGCTGGCGCGGATTTTGCGCCGGCTGATCGACCCGAGCACGGCGGACGTGATGGCGCTGCCGGCGGAAAGCGAGATGACGAGGATTCTGCACGAGCACGCCCTGCCGATTTTCGACAATATCGGCCGGTTACGGCCGGAACAGGCAAATATGCTGTGCCGGTCGGTGACCGGAGTGGCGCGGGCCAAGGTGCGGGCGGGAACGGCGCCGGCGCGGCTGCGGCGGCCGATGATACTGACCGCGCTGGAAGCGCCCAGCGCCGCGCCCGACTGGCTGGACCGGGCGCTGCTGCTGGAGATGAAGCCCATGGACGACCGGCGGAGGGAGCCGGAGTCGGCGCTATGGCAGGCGCTGGAGCTGGTGCATCCGATCATCCTGGCGGCCTTGCTCGACCTGACGTCCGAGACGCTGGCGCAGACCGGGAAGATCAAGGTGGAGCGGTTTCCCCGCATGGCCGATTATGCCGCCTGGGGCATGGCGATGAGCGCGGCGCGCGGCTTGTCAGAAAGCCAGTTCCTGAGCTGCCTGCAGCGCAACCGCAGCCGGCAGGCCGAGGCCGAGCTGGAATCGAATCCGCTGGCGCAAACCGTAATGACCCTGATGGAAGGACGGGATGAGGCCTGGCAGGGGAATATGACCGATTTTCTCGCCCTCGTGCCCGCGTCCTTCCGCCCTTACCGCACCTCGGCGGGGCGAAGGCTGCGGGCGATTACGCCGCTGCTGGCGCATTACGGACTGGGCCTGGAATTTCAACGCCAGAAACACGGCGGGCAGAGGAAGCTGTGCATCAGCCGGCGGGCAGGATGATCGAAAACATGCCAAGAAATCCCTGCCGCATCGCCCGGCCGGCCGGGATGCGGAGGAAGAGCCGGGACGGGCCGGGAGCGTGATACAATTTATCTCCGGGCATGGACACGCATCTCGCAGCTTTGCTTCAACTGCAGGAACTGGAACAGCGGCACCGCGAACTACAAAATCAAATCACCGCCCTGCCGCAGCGCATCGCCCACCTGGAAAAAGAATTACAGCCCGCGCGCGAGCGGCAGCAGGCGGCGGCGCAGGCGGTGGAAGCCCAGCAGGGCGAACGCAAACAGATCGAAGCCCAGGTGCTGGAGCTGAAGCAGAAAATCGAAAAATCCCGGGCTCATTCCGCCGAAGTCAAAACCAACCAGGAATACCGCGCGGTCAAGGATGAAATTGACTGGGCGGAGCGGGAAATCCGCCAGAGATC
>JAKATS010000406.1 GCA_021818645.1 Acidobacteriota bacterium
AACAATAGCACCGTCATTCCGGTGACGGCGTGACGGCAACGCGACGGCATTTTAAAAATGCCGTCGCGCCATATATACATGAAAAGAATGGACTTCTCTCGCTTGCGACGGCATGACGGCATTTTGGGCTCAAAAGTCCCGGGGTGAGTTATCCAATGGAGTTACACGGCATCTCAATCCTGCCATTAGGGTGCAGGCGGGGGATTCGGTTGTGGATGAAGCTGCCGCCGCAGCCGCAGAATGACCCGCCGCCCGCCATCATTCCGGCGTACATGATAGCCGGGTGGAACTGTAAATAAAGAACGTGGCGGGTTGGCGGTGCTGATGTGGGTCAGCTGGTACGAATGGGTTCCATAGCGCGGGTCGGAATGCGTGCTGGAAATCAGCAGGTGATAAGGGTGTGAATACCATTCCTCGGAAACAATGGTGATGGGCTTTAAATTTCCGATCACGCCGGCGGGAATGGTATGCACCGTGCGCGTGCCGGTGGCGGGAATTCCGTTAAAATTTCGCTCGCCCAGCGATTCGACTTTGGTTTCCTCGCCATTGGAAAGCACGCGGTCTTCCCGCACCACATAAGGCTTGCGCCGGTTTTCAGGCCCGCGGTTGACCCTCATAACTTGGCGGGCCATGCCGCCGGATGTTAAAAAGCCTTGATCTTGGCCTTGAAAAAAAACGTTATGGTGCACATGTAAATCGAGCGTCATCGGCCCGCTGCAGGGCTGCTCGACGGCGATTTTGCGGCCGGGCTGTAGAATATATCCCCGGTGGCTGACTGGGTCGCGGATCAGAACCGATTTCAGGCGCGGCGCGGCCGTGGCCCACGGCCCGAGAGCGGGCAGGCCCATTTGCCGGCGGGTGCGACCGGCGCGGTCGCGTGCTACCTGGCTGGAGCTCTGGTGCACAATGCGGTTGCCGTCGGCCAGAGTTTGCACGCTTCGCGTGACCGCAATGGCGCTGTAAGGTTTATTTTGAATGGCGCGGCAGCCGCCGAGAAATTGCAGTCTGTCGGTAATGAATCTGAGTTTGTTCGCAAGCTCGGCGTTATGAATCGCCGCTCGGATCTGAGCCCGCACATGAGACATGGGCGGCATGGGCGCAGATGGAGGCATGGGCGCGGCCTGGCTCCAGCCGCTCACGCCGGCGGCAAAGAACAGGAACCAAAAGAGGGTGGGTTTAAATTGCATGGAATGACTCCAGCTATCATTGGCTCGCAGCCTCATTTTTCTTCCCGCGCCTGAACAAAACGAATGGCGCGGGCGAAGTTGTCTTCTCCAATCAGAACCTGGGCGGGAAAGCTGATGCCGCGCAGCGATCGTGCCGGCATGGAAATCAGGCCGAGTTCAGGCAGCATGCGGCCGGGAATCCGCAGCGTGACCACCATCGCCCGGCCCAGCGGCAGTTGAGGATTGGAATCGGGCAGCGGTAGCCAGCCGCGCTGCGCCAGAGCCAGCGACACCGGCTGGGCTGTATGGCGCGCGGTGGCTCGGGGCGCGGGATTCCCGGCGCGCGCCGTTTTCATTTGAGCTTGCAGGGTGTGCGGGAATCCACGCGCAGGTAAATTCTCAGTTGGATGCGGCCCGGCCGGTGTCCTTGCCGCGCCGGCTTGCGATGGCTGTTGTTCCAGCCGCCAGATTCCCGCTGCCAGTAAGATCAGCGCCAGTCCCGTGCTCACGCGTACCCGAGTCGAAGTAAAGCTCCAGCCGGATCGCGGCGCGGCCGCGGCCAGCCGCTGCTCGCGCCATTGCCGCAAAAGTTTTTGCTCGAGTTCGGGTGACGCCTGGCGCTGGTCGAGCGCGCGCAGCCGGGCCAGACCGGCGGAAAGTTTCGCATCCGCTTCCGCATGGGCCGAAGAGGGTGATGAACGCAGGCGTTGCTGCAGCCAGTTCATGCATCCTCCTTTCTCATCCGCCGCAGCCGTGCCTGCAGCAGCTTGTATCCGCGATGTCGGCGCGAAGCGACCGTCCCGGGCCGGCAGCGCAGAATGTGGGCCGCTTCGCTATAGTTGATTTCCTGCAGGTCGCATAAAACCACGGCCTCGCGATAGCGCCAGGGCAGTTCCGCCAGCGCGGTTTGCAGGCGATGCAATTCGCGGTCATGGTCGCGTCCCTGATCCAGCGCCAAAGCGGCACGGCCCTGGTCGTCGGGTTCACTGACCAGGTGATCCCAGCTCGCTTCTCCCCGTTGCCGCCGCCAGTAATTGTGGAGCAAATTTCTGCCGATGCCGAAGAGATAGCCGCGCAGCGTCCCCTGGCGGGGTTGAAAATGATCGGGATGGCGGATCAGTTCGAGGAAAACTTCCTGCACGATTTCTTCGGCGATTTGCGATTGCGCGCCCATCTGCCGGGCAAATCGGTACAGAGCCGGGTGATGGCGCCGGTACAGCGCGGCGAAATCGGCTTCGCTGGTTGCGCGCGCCTCCTGCTCGTCGCCCCGGGCAGTGCACTCGAGGTCGCCTTCGAGCATGATCAGCGCCTTCATACCCTCCAATATTAATTGGCGGCAGGCCGGGATTTTCTTCCCGAACCATTAAGCGCGATTGCGGCGGAAAACCAGGCAGAGCAGGGTTCCTGCGATCGCCATGCCCCAGCCCCAGAAATTCGTGGCGGATGTGGCGTGGATCGGGGGAACCGAGGGCAGATGAGGAAAAATCGCCAGCGTCATGCCGGAAGTGAACAGCCCCAGCCCCAGCCAGCTTGCCCAGCGTGAACATTTCATATCAGGGTGGGTTGGTGGACGTGAGGGGGATCGAACCCCTGACCTCCGCGTTGCGAACGCGGCGCTCTCCCAGCTGAGCTACACGCCCGGATGCAAGGTGCTATTAAATTATTGCATGGAGCTTATAAAGTGCGGGCGGTGAATGCGACGTAAATCGCCAGAATCAGGCCAAAGCTGGCCGTGACCGCGCCCAGGATGACAATGACTCCGCGGGCCGGCTGAAAGTCTCCGGATTCAAGCCGGCGCAGGGTATTGCGGTAGCGAAACAGCGCGGTCAGCGCCATCCCGATCCCCACCGCCATAAAAACAATGCCGATGCCCATCGTCCAGCCGCTGGAGACCGGCGTCTGCCCCTGCAAACGCAGCAGCTGACGCAGCGTGATGCCGAACTTGGCGACCACAAAGCCAAAAACGATGATACTGATGCTGGTCCGCACCCAGGCCAGAAAGGTGCGTTCGTTGGCGAGATGATCTCCGGGTTTACCGGTTTCCGGCATGAGGACAGGATACAGGAGACTGGAAGCTAACCAGAACGGACCGCAGGATTCCATCGTCCAGACGGCGCTTGTGGAAATCTATTGCCTTTGCCAGGCCTGGAAAACGGCTTCCAGTTGGCGGGTGATCTCGCCGGCGCTCGCGCCCGCATCAAAGTGCATCGCTGGACCAAAAGTGACTCGCGCCGTTCCCGAGTGGGCATGTTCGGCGCCGGCGGGAAGAATTTCAAACAGCCCTGCCAGCCAGACCGGAATCACGGGCAGTTGGAGGGCTTTGACGAAGACTCCAACCCCTCCGCGAAAAGCCTGCAGGCGGCCGTCGGGAGTTCGCGCGCCTTCGGGAAACAACAGCGGACAATATCCGGCATCGGCCAGCCGGCCGGCATGGTGAATGGCTTTTTGCACGCCAATGCGCTCGCTGAGCAGCGAGGTATGAAAAAACAACTGGGTGAGCATGAGCTGGCGTCGCGCCCTGCGGCGCTCGGCCGCGGATGCCGCTGGGGAAAATGCCGCGCGAAAATGATCGGGGCTCATCAGCGGTGCCAGATATGGCCGCCAGTCGGCCGGCAAGGCGCGCAGTATGGCTGGCGCATCCAGCAGGCTTTGATGGTTGGCGATGAACAAAACCGGCCGCCGGAGCGCGGCCAGATGTTCCGCGCCCGCACCCTGAACTTTGACCCGTGTGCGCAAGACCGGCAGAATGACGCCGGGAATCAGCCATCGCCGCACGCCCTGAATTGCCGGATTTTCCGGCCAGCGTGGATATTGATATTCGGCCAGCACGGAAGAGGATGTTGGGGCGGAGGCCTTCGCGGCCTGCGCCGTCCGCGCCGGGGTAGCCGCGGTTGCAGCCGGGGGTGTGGCCTGGGTTTCATGCAGCAGACGTTCCAGGTCGGCCAGCGTGTTGGCGGCAGCCAGACTGCCTTCATCTATATAGGAATAGCCGTGCTGCTCGAGCCACGATAGCAGCTCGGCGCGATCCAGCGAGCTGAGACCCAGATCCTGCTGCAGACGTGCCTCGGGTCGGAGTCGCGATTCCGCTAATCCTAAATGCTCTATAAAAAATCCCCGCCAGCCGTGGGCCAGTTGCGCAGCGGAGCCTTGCATTGGTCCTGCCGGCTGCGTTGCGGCGTCGGCCGCGGGAGTATGGCTTGCCTTCCGGGCCAGCCAGGCGGTGATTTCGTTGCGCCGCAGCTTGTGCGTGGAAAGTGTGCGTGGTAGTTGGCCCTCGGGCCAGACGGAATAGCGCTGCATGCGCTGATGAACCTCCAGCCGGGCATTGGCGCGGTTGAAGGCGCGGTCCAGCGCCTCCGAGGTCGCGCCCGGGGCTGGCGCCAAAACGGCATGCGCCCTCGCGCGGCCCGCAGGGTCGGGGTCGGCAACCACGGCGGCTTCCTGGATCTCGGGTTCGCGTTCGAGCTCGGCTTCCACTTCCTGGGGATAAATGTTCATGCCCTCGGCCGAGACGATCACGTCTTTTTTGCGGCCGAGAAAAATTAAATTGCCTTCGGCGTCAAAACGGCCCAGGTCCCCGGTATGCAGCCAGCCGTCGGCAAATGTCTCGGCGGTCGCAGCCTGGTTGCGAAAATATCCGGGCGAAACATTGCCGCCGCGGGCCAGAATTTCGCCGTCGGGCGCGATCTTGAGTTCAACTTCCGCCAGCTTGCGGCCGACCGCGCCGCGGCGGATTTTGAAAGGATGGGTGATGGCGAGCGCGGGCGCGGTTTCCGTCAGCCCATAGCCCTGCACCACGGCATACCCCAGCGCGTGCCAAAGTTCTTCGTCTTCGACCGGCAACGCCGCGCCGCCGGCGATCAGGGCCCAGAATTTCCACCCTAGCTTGCGGTGCAGCCGGCGCCAGCGCCACCAGCGCCGGGCGATTCCGGCCAACATGCTTTTCCCCAGCCATTGGAGGGATGCGCTGCTGGCCTCCAGTACCATCTGCCGGGCATGGGTTTCATCCCACGCAGCGGTTTGCGCCTCCGAAGTCTTCTCTGGCAGCGGAGCCGCCTCGCGCAGCGCCCAGCTGGAAAATTGCCGCACCTGCCGCGGCACGGCGATGAGGACCGATATGCGGCGGCGATGAATCAGATCGGCCCAGGCTCCTGCCGTAACGGCGTCGGTAAAGACCACGGTCGCGCCCAGCAGGCCGGGTATAAAGGCTCCCATGACCTGACCGAAAAGATGGCTGAGCGGGATCAGGTGCAAAAAACCCAGAGGCCGGAAGCGCCGTTCCCAGGTGCCGTATTTTTCAATTTCATGTGCAATCGGCCGCAGGTTGGCGAGCAGGTTGCCGTGCGTGATCATGACGCCCTTGGGCTCGGCGGTCGAACCCGAGGTATAGACGATTTCCAGCAGGGTTTCGGGCGCGGGCGCGGATGCAGCCGGCGTGCCGGCCATCGGAGGCAAGGCTAAAAGTTGCTCGAAATTCCAGACGGCGGCGAACAATTGGGCATCGAGCCCATGCCCGGGGTCGCCATCGCTGATAAAAAAGCGGGCCCCGGTGTGCCGGCGCACCCGGTCGGCGTACTCACGGGAAAACCCGGCATCAAAAGGCACGGCCACCACGCCGGCCAGCACGCAACCCCAGAAGGCCACCAGCCACGCGGCGCCGGAAGCACCCCAGATCAGGCAGCGGGGCGGGGCAGAGGCAACTTGGACCGCGGGCTGTGACCCGCGGGCCATATCTTGATCATCTGTATCAGGCCTCAGCCCGGAAGACGATCTGTCCTGGGCTGGTTGCTGGCGAAGTTGCTGCGCCAGGGCCTCGGCCTGACCTATGAGCCGGGCATAGCTGTATTCCCGGGTGCGGTAGGCCCCCGCCTCCACCACCGCCGGAGAAGCTGCGTGTAAGGCGAATTGGCGGAGCAAATCAGGAAGAGAGGGGATTTCCATGGCCGATGCCAGACCCCAGAATACATGTATGGAGCCGGGTCGAATGACGGTTTAGATGGCTGCGGATGGAAAGGGCCGGAGCTGGAATTTAACCATGCATTGCGTCTTAAGGGGAGTTGGCAGTCTGCCAGGAAATAAGACGAATCAACCTTGCACAAGTCGAGAGTGGAAGAGGGTGTTTACTTCCTTGGTACCCATCAAAAATTGATGCAAGTTATTGATTTTACATGGCATGCAAGTGCGAGAAATTCTCTCCACCTGGCATGGACCCGGGCGGTGACGGCGCGCACCCGCGCCAGCATTGACGGTTTACCCGCGCTTCCTAAAATGTAACGTATCTTCTCATTTTGAGAAGGTCAAGGGAAATCTGTACAAATTCAGGTCTCGTCATGAAAAACTGCTTGCGTGCAGCGGTAATGGTGGTACTGTTTCTTTGCGCGGTTGTTGGACTGCGCCGGCTGGTGAATCCGAATAGCCGCGTGGCTTTTGCCATGACGACTACGGCCCCGATGCCGCAAGCGAGACTGACTGGGACATCAGCACCTTTCCCAGGTACAAAATTAACTGGAACATCTGCACCATTCCCTGGAACTAAGCTCACAGGAACCTCTGCACCATTTCCAGGAACATTATAGGCTGGCAATTCCGATCATCGAATTGTCAGTTTGACAGTTCGATGGTCGTGTGATTGCCATGTTGGTTTATTCATATATCGTTTTTGGAATCGGCACCTTAATCAAGCTGATTTTCTGCCTCCGGTCATGGCTGAAATCAGGCAGCTATTATTCCGCCAAATTCTGGTTCACTCTTCTGCTATTGGAGGATGTCGGAATTTGGGCATTTTTACTGCTTTCAAATCCTGATTCTTCGCCATATGCTGTCTTTTATTTCTGGTCTGATTTACTGATTTCAATTTCCGGTTTGATTTTATTGGTTCGTTTGGCAGAAATTTCATTTGCCAAAGCCCGGGCCATTGCACCTATTTTGCGCGGCTCGGCCATGGCAGTGATCGGCGGTATTGCTGTAATTTCAGGGGTCGAAGTTTATAAACATCTGCAAACCGCGCCTAAATCCCTTCATCTGTTCATTGCATTCGCCATCAATATGGAACAGTACACCGCCGCGGCGGGCATGCTGGCTTCGATCATTCTCTTTATCACCATGACGCTGTTGCTGGTGCCCGGCGTGCAGATCCGCAAAATTGTGGCGGGCATGGCGATTTTTTATAGCTGCACCGCAGTTCCGGTTTCGGCCATCAGCCTGTTTGGCTTCAGCATGGCGTATCTGGTGCCCTGGTTTGCCATAGCGGCAATGATCATTCTGGGCATGGCCATTTCCAAGCCCGACACCATGCTGCCGTCAATGCGGAGGCCGTTCTGGCAGCGTGATGACAAATCTCGCTCACAATCCCGGCCGGCGCAA
>JAKATS010000206.1 GCA_021818645.1 Acidobacteriota bacterium
TATTATGGGAAAAGCGATTTTGCCCATCACACGCCAAAATCATCCAATCCGCAATTGCTTCCATGGAACTCTGTAAAAATGGTTGAATTTGCTTATTTGCCCATTGTCCGGGCGGTTCTTTAATTACACCAGGATGGGCTAAGGCCATTTTGAAATATCGGCGAAAGCCTTCGATGCAAACTTTGGACAAATTGCGACGCCAAGATAAATATTCTTTGTAGAACGCACTGCTTTTTTGATGATCTTGCCTTTTTGCAATCTCCAAATGTGCGGCAAATGCAGTGTGTGTACCCTGAAATTGTGCCCATTGAAATTCGCCAATTATGATTCGTGTATTGGATTTCCATGCTTGGGCCAGAACTGGATTATCCACACGGCGGGCATTGGACTTTTTCGGATCGTTTCCCGGTCTGGATTGTTTCTGCATGGGCATGCAGGTATGATAAATCCCAAACCGGCTGGAATAAATCATGCGACAAAATCCACGGGGCATTTTCGAAAAAGCTAAAGGTTCGGGTGATTGGTGGATTCGCTATGCCGATGCCCAAGGTCGCGAGCATTGCGAAAAAGCCGGTACCAAGGGCATGGCGTTGGCGCTGTATCGCAAACGTAAGACGGAAGCGCTCGAAGGCAGAAAATTTCCCGAGAAACTGCGGGCGCGAGCCATTACGTTCAAAGAATTAGCGCAAGACGCCTTGATCTACTCCAAGGCGCACAATCGCAGCCATAAAACCGATGACCTGCGCATTTCCCAATTGTAGGAATGGTTCGGCCATTTTCCCGCAAACGCTATTACGCCCCAGCAAATCGAGGCTTGCTTATCCCGCGCATCGGAAGAGCGTAATTGGCAGCCTGCTACTTTGAACCGCTATCGCAACACCATGTCACTGGCTTACCGGCTGGGCATGAATAACGGTAAAGTTGCATCCAACCCGGCGCGGCTGGTACGGGCACGGCGCGAAAACAATATCCGCATTCGATACCTCGATCAATTTTCACCAGATGAAGAAGGAAGATTGCGCACCGCGATAAAAACACTTTTCCCCGAACATTTGCCGGAATTCGAAATTGCATTGAATACTGGGATGCGGCTCGGGGAACTATACAGCCTGACATGGGACCGAATCAATCCCGGCAACTGGATGCTGACAGTACCGCCCAGCAAATACGGTGAAGCTCGCGGCATCCCGCTCAATGCGGCGGCCCTGGATGCCATAAAAATACTCCGGCCTCGCGCGGGCGACGGCCCTTGGGTCATGACGAATATGCGAGGCATTCGCATGCAGAATCCCCGCAAATGGTTCGATACAGCCGTAAAGAATGCCCAGCTGCGGGAATTCACTTGGCATTGTCTGCGGCACACCTTCGCCAGCAGGCTTGTTATGATGGGAGTGGACCTGCGTACGGTGCAGGAATTGATGGGGCACAAGGATATTCGCATGACCTGCCGTTATTCCCATCTGTCGCCCGGCCACAAGCTCGAAGCGGTCGAGATGCTGGCACAATGGGGAAAGAGCCAGGCAAGCGGAACCGGTACCATAACCGGCACCGAACCAAAATCGGTTGTTTCAGCCTTGCCGATTCGTGGACTGCAAGTTGTAGAAATTAAATAATTTATTTGATATTGGAGAGGTGGCCGAGTGGCTGAAGGCGGCGGTTTGCTAAACCGTTATACGGGCTAAAACCTGTATCGGGGGTTCGAATCCCCCCCTCTCCGCCAGATTAAATGCTGATTATAAAAGGTTTATATAAAATAAATCCTTCCGTGTTCACCGCACGTACATTTCTGGTGACGTGCTAAAGCACTACCGGCGCCATTAGAAGCACTGCCCGCACCGATCCATGACTTACCGGCGCTGTATCTGCCCGGTTTGGGTCGTGGGGACCCTGTACGGCCAGTGGGTCAGGAAAAATGCGTTTCAGGATAATGGGCAAGAACAAAGTGAAAAGCCGAGCGGATTCGTGCTCTTCCTTGTATGGTGGATCCGAGTTTATCATTCGCTCTCAGACGGCGGCCATGGGAAGAGCGAGGGAGTTGGGTCATGGGAAAAAACAGTGCGCCAAGTGCGACGAAACCGACGGGTGCGGCGAAGCTGTCTCCATCTAAAAAGCAAGCGAGCATAAGGCAATTACGCCGGGACCCCGGTTGGAGCAACCGGGATTCCGGCGTAATTGAGCCCCCGGCCAGTGTCAGAAAGTAATGCGGGCGAAAAGCTGCATAAAACGCGGCCGCGTGAGGGTCGCGGTGTAATTGCCAAAGGTACTGCCCTGATCGAGAGCGAGCGAAGCGGTAGCGGTATCGAAACGCACGCTGTTGGTGACGTTGAAGGTCTGCCAGCCGATCTGTACGGCGCGGCCTTCGCCGAGGGCAAACGATTTATCCAAACCGGTATCGATGCCGAAGTACCCATTGCCGGTGATCACATTGCGGGAACCGGATTCGCCGGGCAGCGCGTTGCGGAAGGCGGACAGCGCGGCGGCGGGATTGACGAATAAGTTCGGGCCGGAACCGTCCGGACCAATCGGGTTCATGGTGGTTTGCATGGTGGGCAGAGGCCCGTTCAGCATGGCGTTGCCGGTCAGCTCCCAGTTGGTGGGAAAGAAGAAGCCGTTGTTGACGTTGACCGGAAAGCTGCTGTTCCAGCGAACGTAACCGCTGAGCCGCCAGCCGCCAATCACTTCATTGAGCAGCCCGCCGGCCCGGGCGCCCAGCCATTGGCCGCGGCCAAAGGGCAGTGTCCATACCCAGTTGGCATTATATTGCTGCGGGGTATTGAAGTCGGAGACGGCATACAACTGATTCGGGTCCCAGGAATTGATGATTTCCCCGCCTAAACCGCCGCCGCCCGGCCCGAAGAGGCCCGCGCGTTCCGCGTCGGAGGCCGCATCCATGGATTTGGAAAACACATAGTTGAACTGCGCCTGCAAATTGCGGCCAAAATGCGCCAGATAGCTGATCTGCAAGGCATTGTAGTTGGAGACGCCGATGTTATTCCAGGCGTAGAGCGAGGAATACTGGCTGTGATACCAGCTCAGGTAGCCCGTATTGGAGGGGGGCAAGCCGATGCCTCCCATGGAGGGCGGGAAATCCAGCAAGATCGAGGCCGTGGTTTCGTTGGGAACAAAACAGCTCCAGAGTTCATAGACAGCCTGGGTCGCGGTGAGGGTTCCGGGATCGGAGCCGCCGGGGACGCAGGGCGAGCTGATGCCAAGGGCGTTCATGACATCGGCTTCGTTGACGTTGGACCACTGGCTGAACAGATGCTGCCAGAAGGGGATCTGCGGAACGTTGGCCACCGGGGTGCCCTTATCAAAGAGCCGGCTGAGCGCGGAGGCGGCCTGGAAGTAGGTCATGTGGCTCTGCGGATCCACCTGATTGGCGGGCATGGCCAGGTCTTGCTGCATGGGCAGGCGGCGGCCGAAGGTGCCGACATAACTGATGGACAGGGATTGATTGCTGCCAAACTGGCGGGTCAGGGACAGGTCCAGTTCATGCACATAGGGGGTTTTTACGGCGCTATCCAGGCCCCAGGCGATGTTGCCTAAACTGGGCCCCGGGGTTTGCGGAAAGCCGCCCGCGGGCGCCGGCGGCTGCAGGGCAGCCGGCAGACAAGAGATGCAGGTAAACCGCGGGGCTTGCGCGATCGTGGTGCCAAAGCCCGCGCCGATGTTGGTGGATAAACCCACGGACCCATTTTGATCAAAGGTATTGACGATACCCGCGCCAAAATGCTCATACATCAGGTCATAGCCGCCGCGGATGGAAAATTGGCCCGCATGGCCGAAGATAGTGGCCAGCCAGCCATGGCCAAAATTGGGCGACCAGGCCACCCCGATGCGGGGAGCCAGATCGCTGTAATCCCAATTCCAGAACCCGGGTCCATGATTTGCGGGCCCACCCAATTCAAAGGACACCTGGCCGGCTTGTGATGCCGGCAGGCCCTGGGCCGCAAGGGCCGCGGTATTATTCATCCACTCGCCCAGATTCAATCCGGTGCAAGTGCCGTTGGGGTTGGCAACGCAGGCGGCGACCTGATTGCCGTTCACTTCATACGGGGGCTGCTCCATGACGTAGCGCAATCCATAAATCAAAGACAGATTGGGAGTCATGTGCCATTGGTCCTGGCCATAAAATTCGTAGCTGTTGAGCTGGAAATTACGCTGAATGGGAGCGCCCTGCGGCAGCGTCGTGCCGGTGCGGCTGTAATTATAGACCGCATTATATTCGGTGATGGCGCCCAGCAGATCGATGAGGGAAAAATCGTAGTTGTTATCGAAAGACGCATCCACCGGGGGCAAGCCGTTGCGCCCGGGGTCATAAGGGCTGGGGCGGTTGGCGAAGCCCGAGGTATTCAAAAAGCCGGTATTCATCAAGGCATTGGAAAAAGAATTGGCGTAGCTGGAACGGCCGTCGCTGACCAGATCGATATCGGTGCCGAACTGCAGGGTGTGATTGCCCAGGTTCCAATTCACATCATCGGTGATGTTATTGACGGGAATGATGAAGCTGGTGGTGTAATTCCCCTGCGAACCCGGGAAGCTCAGGTTGCGGGTGGCGACATAGGGCGCCAGCGAGCTGCCTTCATTGGCGCCGCCCTGCCGGATGTAGCCGTAGTGCAGGCTGTTGACCAGCGAGGGGGAAAGGACGGAGGTGAGTCCGAAGATCAAGCCCCGGCTGTCATTCAACTGGGTGAAGTTGGGCGACTGGCCGGGGAATTCCTGCGCGCCGTCAACCTTGATATTTTCGGTTTCTCCGCGGGCAAACATGGTTTCCGTCGGGCTGAGGCTGTAATCCAGCCGCGCGATGTAGGTGTCGTAGCCGCCGGGAATGGGCGAAGAGAAGACAAAGCCGGCGGTATTCAACCCGTCGCCGACGGAATTGGTGTTGGGCAGCGGATAGGACTGCAGCATCTTCAAAATGGCCGGATCCACGCCCGCGATGTTGGCCGGCACGCCATTATTGGCGCCCATCTGTTCGATCTGATTGGGAGACAGCGTCACCGGTTTGCCGCCCGACAAATAGATGATGCTGCCGGCGCGCATGGTGGCGGTGGGCACGGTGCGGGTGACCACCTGCGATTCGCGGTCCTGACGGCCCTCATAATTGGCGAAGAAAAACAATTTATTTTTAATCAACGGCCCGCCGAGGGTAAAGCCATAGACGTTGCGGATGAGGGCCGGCGGCTTATTGGGCTTGCCGCTCCCAAGCTGCGCCGCTTTGAGGAAAAAATCGTTAGCGCTGAGGGCGGTCACGCGGTTGTATTCGTAGACCGAGCCATGAAAATCATTGGTGCCGCTGCGGGTAATCATCGCGACCTGGGCGCCGCCGCTGTGGCCGGCGCTGGACTCCGGATCGACGGTGGTGACGCGAAATTCCTGGAGCGAATCCGGGGGCACATTCAATACACTGGTGAAGGCGTAGCCGTTGTTCTGATCGTTCACGTCCACGCCATCCAGGGTCACATTCGACTGGTCGCTGCGAATGCCATCCACCGCGCCGCTGCGGGTATCGAAATCGCTCTGCGCCTGCGCCGGTTTGCCGCCGAGATAGACGACGCCCGGCTGCAGGCTGAGTAACTGTACGACGTTGCGGTTGGCAATCGGCAGCTGCCTGATCTGCAGCGTGGTGAAGGAGTTTCCGAGCGCGGCATCGGTTTTATTGACCAGCGGGATGCTGCTGCCCTTGACCTCAATCGTGGTAGCGGAACTGGCCAACTGGAGCCGCACATTGAAGGTCGCCGGAGTGTTGACCAGCAACTGCAGATTTTTGCGGATGGTCACCGCGAAGCCGCGAGCGCGGAAGGCGACCTGATAGTGGCCGGGCTGCAAGGCGGGAAAATCATACAACCCGGCGCCGTTGGAGACGACGGAGCGGGTATAGCCAGTGGCCGGGCGCTGCAGCGTCACCCGGACGCCGGGGACGGCGGCGCCGGAGGGATCGGTGACATGGCCGCTTAATGAAGTGCTGCTGGCCTGGGCGGCCAGCCGGGGCGCCAGCCCCAACAGGAAACAAATTCCCATGAAAGCATATCCCCGAAGCCTGGCAGCCAGTGACTGAGCGCGCATAAGATTTCTCCTCTCCACTATTCGTATCCACAAACCCGCAACGCCGCGGCTGGAGTTAACAACTAATTAAAAAAATTGATACTACGCTCGCCACGGCATGTCAATCAAATCTTTTCGCGGCCCCGGCGCCGGAATAATTCGATTCAGCGGATTCGTTTCATAAATGACGACGCGCGGAGGCGCGGCCGGTGACTATAAAGATTGAGGAAATTGAATTTGTGCTGTTACGCACAATCATTCCGGCAGAGGCAGGCAGGGCTTGCCCTAATGGAAAATATGGATTTACGGAATAGGTTGGTCGCGGATCGTTTCTATTCAAAATTTGCATTTTAATGATTGGCGCCGCAGTTACTATTTGGCGCTTGCTTCCGGGAAACGTTTGGACTATGGTTCGGTTTTTACTCCATCCGGAGCGAGGGGTGCCCATGCCAATGCGCGGGAAGGTAATCGGGAAGGGATTACGGTTCGCAACGATCTTTGCCCTGGCCGCCATGAGCCGCGCGGCGGCGCCGGCGAAAAAGCCCTTGACGTTCCGGGCTTTTTTTCATGCGGTGACGATCGCCGCGGTGCGCATGGCGCCGGACGGGCAGGCGGTGATCATCGAAACCCGGCGGCCCGATTACGCGCACAACCGGTTCCGCTCCGACCTGTGGCTATACCGGACAGCACTGCAACGGCTGCTGCGGCTCACCGTCGCGGGCCATGATTTCGACCCGCACTGGTCGCCGGATGGCCGCTGGATCGCCTTTCTCTCCAACCGGAAGAAGCAGGGGCCGCAGTTGTATGTGATTTCGCCGCGGGGCGGCGAAGCCATTCAAATGACCCAGGCGAAGGCCGGCGGCGTGCATACCTATGTCTGGGCGCCCGATTCACGGTCGCTCTACTTCGCGGCCAAGGTACCGCTGACCAAGACGCAGATCGCGGCGCATACCCAGCGCTGGCACGACGTGATCCGGTATCGCCGCGACCTGCGCCCCGACAACTTGTATCAAGTGCCGGTGCCGGCGCGCTCCCTCGCGATGCTTTCGCCGCCCCCGGCCCAACTCATGGCCCACGCGCGGCTGCGCATCCAGCAGATGATCGTGACGCCTGACGGGCGCCAACTGGTCTATTTGACCGCTTCGCGGCGCGGGCCGATTTTCATCACCGGCAATGACGGATACCGCAAGCACCAGTTGTTTCTCGTGAACCTGGCCGCGGCCGGGCATCCGACGCGGCAACTGACGCATACCCAGGCGGTGGTCGCCGATTTGCGCATGGCGGCCAACGGCCGCGGCTTTTATTTTCTGGCCAACTCGAATATCCCGGGGCGGTACGCCGATCTTTCCGGCCGGGTGTTTTACCAGCCGCTGACCGGCGGCGCGCCGACGCGGCTGGCGCCCAACTATGCCGGTTCGTTCAGCCATTTCACCGTCAGCCCGAGCGGCGCGGTCATCGCCACGGAGATC
>JAKATS010000296.1 GCA_021818645.1 Acidobacteriota bacterium
CGATCACCCGCCAGCATGGCCAGTGCGAGGATGGGCATTCGGCGGGAATTGGGCAGGCAAAGATTCCGCATTGCGTGGGGGGCGGGTTGCCTCTCGCGCCCGCTTCCGCATCCGGGGTTGCGTCTGGCGGCTAAGGGCATTTTCGGTCGCTGCTTCCCGATCGGGCTAAGGCGATTATTTCACAAAAAAGGTCGCCTGGGGCGAAATGGTCTGATGATCCAGGTTATCCGTCACCTGCACCTGCAATTCGTAGGCTCCGGGGCTGAAACTCTCTAACGGCAGGGTTTTTTCCAGAGTCATCTGTTCGGCCGCATTGCTCAGCTGCTGCGCCAGCTCGACGTGGGAAAAAATCAGTTTGTGGGTGGCGGCGTTGAGAATTTTCCAGTCAATGGTGGCGGAAGGCTTGTGCGTCGTCTGGCTGACCTTCAGGTTGTAGAGCTGCATGTAAATGCCCATGGACTGGCTGCGGCGGAAATGATCACCGACCACCGGCATGACTTTGGTGTTGCCGATGATGAACTGGCCGGCGCCCACATCCTGGCTGGGAACCCGCTCGATTTCATCGGCCAGCATGATGGTGGAACTTTGCAGTTTGTGATCGCTGAACTGCGGCACCACGATGCCCCGGCGCAGGGTGCCCATTTTGTTGGGGCTGTTGACATCTTTGAGCGCCAGATCCACTTTATATCGTCCGGGCCGGAGCAGGGCGCCGTACCAGTAGCGGGCGCTCTGGTGCAGGTATTGCGGCAGCAGTTCCTGGGGAATATTCAAATCCACCACATGCTCAAAGGTCTGCACCGTGCGTCCGGTCAGCGTGGAAATCCGGCCCAGGATGTTGATGCGGCTCTGCTGTACGCCATTTTTTTCGCGGAAGGTCATGTCCCGGTCCGCAATCTGAATGGTAAACGGCACCAACACCGTATCATCCGTCACCTTGACATAATCGGCGCGAAACTGGAACGGCAGCAGGTGGTAGTTGATGTTTTTGTTGATCACCGACTCCAGATCTTTAAATTTGATCTTGGGCGGGCGGAAAATTTCGGCGTATTGTTCGAGCCGCGAAAACTCGCTGTCGCGCTCGGGCACAAAACCGCCCGGGCTGCCCGAGCAGGTGGTGCCGTTGGTCTGGGTGAAACGGCTGACCTGCGAGGTCATGCCCATCTGTTCGTACATGGTGGGATCGCCGTTGGGCACCTCGTTCAAGGCATCCTTGGCGCAGGGATCCATGGTCAGCTTGTAATCCCCGCACATGCATTTATCCACGAACTCCAGCTTCACTTCGGTGCCGATGCGAGGCAGGTAATGATAGATCCAGTCCACCCAGGGATAGGTTTCCGCCGTACCTCCGCCCATCCATTGCGGCCGTTCCCAGGGACCGCCGTCGGGATGGGAATCAATTTCGTCGGGCTTGCCATACATGATCCAGATGCGGCCGCGATCGGTCCGCCAGCCGGGTTCGCCGTTAGCGAAATGCGCGTCGGCGTAGGCAATCCGCCGGTAATATTGCTACTTGAACGAGTTATAGGGGGAATCCGGATCGGGATTGCGGCGCTGCCAGAAGGCCTCGATGAACTGATCCCGTTCTTCGTTGGTGCGCAGCTTCAGAAACGCTTCGCGCTCAGCCGGGGTAATAATATAAGTCACATCCTGATTCAGCCATTTTTTATAATATCCGTTGAGCTCTTTTTCCAGCCGTTTCCGGCGGCGCTCTTCCTGGCGATAGCTACGCTGCTGATGGCGGGGATTGATGGCTTGCTGGGCGGCGGCCAGACCCACGCCGGCGAGCCAGAGCAGCCCCAGACTGATTGCCGCGCGAGTGCGCCGCGCGCGGGCGCTCGATGCTTGCATCATGGATATCCTGCTTGCCTAAATTGTAGGTTTGGCGCCGCACCCGGTCAAGCGAATTCCCGCTTTCAGCTTGCACCTGGAGCGGCCGACGAGCCCGAATATCAGAACGCCGCTGCGCGGCTTTTATGCGCGTGGCGGCGGAATAATTCACGGCCGGCGAAACATTCCCGGGCCGGAGTGCGTAATGAAATTGGCGGGAAATGCAGGCGGGGCAGGTGAGCCCCTCCTGAGTCTTTCCCAAAATACCCGACAATGATGACGCGCCGTAAACTTGTAATCCTTCTGGCCGTGGTGGTGGGGCTGGCCGGAATTCTCATTATTACCATCCTACGCCGCAATCGCGACGTAGTCGCCGTGCAGGTGGCGCCGGCGGGGCAGGGCAAACTGGTGGCCCGGGTCACCGCCTCGGGCGCCATCAAGCCGAAAAATTACGCCGATGTCAGCGCCAATTCCATCGGCCAGATCACGCATCTCTACGTGCATGAAGGCGAAAAGGTGCGGGCCGGGCAAAAACTGGCCGAGCTGTGGAACGTGCAGCAGCGTGCCGCGGTCGCCGCCCAACAGGCTAACCTGAGAAACCTGCAGGCCCAGTTGCGCGCCCAGCAGGCGGCGCTGGCCACCAATCTGGCCACCCTGCGGCAGAGCCAGGCTTCGCTGCGCCAGCAGCAGGCCAACTGGCGGCGCTATCAATCGCTTTATCATGCCGAACTGGTGTCCCGCTCCGATTACGATTCCGCCGAGGAAAGCTGGCGTGCGGCGGTAGCGCAGGTCAACGCCGACCGCGCCCGGGTGGCGCAAAGCCGGGCCACGGTGCGCGGCGCGCAAAGCCAGATCCATCAGGCGCAGGCGACTTTACGCTCTTCGGAAGATGCCCTGGGACTGACCATTTACACCAGCCCGCTCAGCGGCGTCGTCACCTATCTGCCGGTGCACGTGGGCGACACGGCGGTGATGGGCATTCAGAATTCACCCGGCAGCGAGCTGATGGAAGTCGCCAATCTTTCCGTCGTCACCGCGCATTTACAGGTGGATGAATCCGACATCGCCCATGTCCACGACGGCGAACCGGCCGTGGTGGATATTGACGCGTTCCCCAACCACCACTTCCATGGCGTGGTCACCGAAGTCGGCGACACCGCGCTATTGCAATCCACCGGCCAGGCGGCCACCACCTCAGGCGGCGCGGCCAGCCAGGAGGCGAAGAATTTCAAGGTGGTGGTGACCCTCAATCATCCGCCGCAGGGCATTCGCACCGGCCTGTCCTGCACCGGCCACATCATCACCGCAGTGGCTCCGGAAGCGATATACGTTCCCATCCAGGCGATTGTGGAGCGCGATCCGGCCCAGCTGTCGGGCCATCCGGCGGCGGAGGCCGCGCCCGGCACCGCCGCAGCGCCGGCCAAGCTGGTGCAGGGGGTATTTGTGATCCAAAACGGCCGGGCGGAGTTTGTGCGGGTGCGCACCGGCGTAGCCAGCGAAGACGACATTCAGGTGCTGAACGGCGTGCGCGCCGGCCAGCAGGTGGTTACGGGACCGTACACGGCGCTGCGCACGCTCAAAAATCACGCCCGCATTAAAATTCAGGCCCTGCCGTCGGCTTCATCCGGCACGACCACGAGCAACAGCTAAAGCGCGGCCGCACGGTTTACCATGGAGAGAACGGCCGCGAGAGGCCGAAGATGGAATCATCATGCCAAGCACCCTGACTCAATCCGCCGCCGCCCACCCGCCGGAGGCCGCCGCGAGCGCCATTATCCGCACCGAAGACCTGTGGAAAATTTATCAGATGGGGGTGGAGCAGGTGGCGGCGCTGCGGGGCGTCAACCTGCAAATTGCGCGCAACGAGTATGTGGCCATCATGGGACCTTCGGGCTCGGGCAAGAGCACGCTCATGAATCTTATCGGCTGTCTGGACTCGCCCAGCCGCGGCCAGTACTGGCTCAACGGCCAGCAAGTCAGCGCCATGCCCGATGACGATCTGGCCTACATCCGCAACCGCGAGATCGGCTTTGTTTTTCAGACCTTCAATTTGCTGCCCCGTGCCACCGCCCTGCACAATGTTGAACTGCCGCTGATTTATGCCGGCATCGGCACGGAAGAGCGGGCCCAGCGCGCGCTCGAAGCCCTGCGCCGGGTGGATCTGGAGCCGCGCAAAAATCACCGCCCCAATGAGCTTTCCGGCGGCCAGCGCCAGCGCGTGGCTATCGCCCGCGCCCTGGTCACCCGGCCATCGCTGATTCTGGCCGACGAGCCCACCGGCAATCTCGACAGCACCACCAGCAAGGAAATCATGATCCTTTTCGACCGGCTGTGGGAAGAAGGCAATACGATTGTACTGGTCACCCATGAGCACGATATCGCCGAATATGCCCACCGCGTGATTCACATCCGCGACGGCCAAGTGGCGGATGACAAACCCACCGCGCGCGCCCGTCCCCGCGCATAGCCGTCAGCGGGCGCGGCGAGGTTAGCCCCGCATTTTCCTCATGCATTTTAAAGAGGCCATCGGCATCGCCCTCGACACCCTGCGGGCCCACAAGCTGCGCAGCTTCCTGACCCTGCTGGGGGTGATCATCTCGGTCTGCACTCTGGTCGCCGTCATCGCCCTGGTGCAGGGTGTGAACCTGTATGTGGCCACCAAAATCGGCCGCCTGGGGCTAAACACGTTCAGCCTGAATCAGTTCTCGCTGCACGATATGACCGACCGGCAGCGCTTTGCCCGCGCCGTGCACCGCAATCCACCGCTGCGCATGGCGGATTACGATTTTTTACGCCGCAACGCCACCCTTCCGATCGCCATCGCCGCCAGCGTGGCAAACAACTCCGGCACGCTAAAAGCCCAGGGCCAGGAGATGGACGATCTTTCGGTGCGCGGCGTTACCCCCTCCGACCTGGTGATGGAAAGCTTTCATGTCGCGCAGGGGCGATTTATCAGCCACTTTGATGAGCAGCATCGCACCCAGGTGGCATTCATCGGGCCCGATGTGGTGAAGCATATATTCCCCGGCGTGAATCCGCTCGGCCGCCACATTCTGGTGAATGGCTCGCAGTTCCGCGTCATCGGGGTCGCCAGCAAACAGGGCAATGTGTTTGGCCGTTCGCTCGATCAGTTTGTGATGATGCCGATCTCTACTTTTCGCAAACTGAATGGCAAACAGGCCTCCATCAACATCAGCTTTAAGGCCGGCGGATCGGCCATGGTGCAGCCGGCGATGGATCAGGTGCGCATGCTGATGCGCGCGCGCCGCCATCTGGCCTACACCGCCAAAGCCAATTTTGGCCTGATCGGTTCGACCGCGGTGATGGATTTATGGCATTCCATCACCGGCGCCATCGCCGCCGTCATGGTGGGGGTCAGCGTGGTTTTTCTGGTGGTGGGCGGCATCGTGATCATGAACATTATGCTGGCGGCGGTGACCGAGCGCACGTATGAAGTCGGCATTCGCAAGGCCATCGGCGCCCGGCGGACGGATATTCTGCGCCAGTTTCTGGTGGAATCAGCGGTGCTTTCCACCACGGGCGGCGTACTGGGCATTCTGGCGGCCTGGCTGTTTACCCTGCTGGCAGGCCGGCTCACACCAATTCCCTTTTCCCTGCCCTGGTCGGCGGTCATCATGGCGCTGCTGGTCTCGACCGCGGTGGGCTTGTTTTTTGGTATTTACCCGGCCGGCAAGGCGGCGAAACTGGATCCCATCGTGGCCCTGCACTCGGAAACCTGATCTGGCCGGCCGGCGCGATTACTCCCATGCCCACCCCCATCCGAGAAAACCTGGCCCTGGCGCTCGACACTGTGCGCAGCCACAAACTGCGCTCGGCGCTGACCATGCTGGGGGTGTTTGTCGGCACTGTGACGCTGATGGCCATCGGCAGCATTCTGACCGGACTGAATCGCAGCATCGTCAACCAGATGAAGGGCTTCGGCACGGATACGATTTTTGTTTATAAATTTTCCCCCGGCATTCATCTCGGCCGCCTAACCCGCGCTGAGCGCTTGCGCCCGCCTATCAGCCAGCGCGATATTGATACAGTGCGGCAGATGTGCACGGCCTGCGTAGCCATCAGCCCCGAGGTCTTCCGCGACATCAACGATTATGGCGGCACGGCGGATAACGCCGTGCGCAAGGGGCACGAGGTGGATTCGATTCAGTTCACCGGCGCCATGCCTGACTATCCCATCGTGCTCAACCGTACCCTGGCCAAAGGACGTTTTTTCACTCGCGTGGAAAATGAGCATCGCCGCATGGTGGTGGTGATCGGAGTCACCCTGGCGCATTCGCTCTTTCCCCATCATGCCAACCCGATTGGTCATCACATTGTGATTGACGGGCAGGTCTTTCGGGTTCTGGGCGTCTATGCCCGACAGCGGGTGGGCGGCAACGACCAGCAGGATCTGGTCGCCAATATTCCCTATTACACATTCAACAAGCTGTTTCCCGGCGCCCGCGAGCATTTCTTCGCCGCCGCCGCCCGGCCCGGCATGATGCCCGAGGCCATGGATCAAATCCGGGAAGCGCTCCGCCGCTCGCGCCACGATGCCTGGAACGCACCCGATAGTTTCGGGATGGCCACCGCCGACAGCATCATCCAGCAGTTCCATGACATTACCGGCGAAATTGCGCTGGTGATTGTGGTCATCGCCTCCATCGGATTGTTGATCGGCGGCGTGGGGGTCATGAATATCATGCTGGTGTCGGTCACCGAGCGCACTCGAGAAATCGGCATTCGCAAAGCCATCGGCGCCCGGCGCGCCGACATTATCCAGCAGTTTCTTTCTGAAGCCATGACGCTCACCGGCCTGGGCGGTTTGCTCGGAATTATCGGCGGCTGGATGATCAGTCTGCTGCTCAATCTGGTCTTGCCAAATTTGCCTTCTTCGGTGCCGTTATGGGCGGTTATCACGGGCTTTTGCGTATCGGTCGGCATCGGCCTGTTTTTCGGCATGTTTCCAGCGGTCAAAGCCGCCCAGCTGGATCCGATTGTGGCCCTGCGACACGAATAAATAATAATAATGAAGCCCCGCGATTCGCAGCTGCTTACGCTGAGGCGCTGAGCAACGGCTGAAAGCTTTCAAATTGAATTTCGCCCTGGGCATCCATCACGGTATGGCGCTGGTTCAGCTGCGTATCCAGATGGGGGCAATCGGCACGCCAATGCGCGCCCCGGCTTTCGCAGCGGTGGAGCGCGGCGCGCAGCACCCATTCGGCCAGCGGACGCAGGCTGTTCCATTCGCGGCCGGCGGCTGCGGGCGCGATTACATGCCGGGGCTGGGACTGAATCCATTCCAAGGTTTGCCGCATCATGGCGCCATCCCGCAGCACGCTCGCGGCCTGCGCCATGCGCGTGCGCAGTAGCGCCAGCTGATACTGCAGATGTTGTACCTGCCACTCCGCGGTTTCATGCCGGCCGGCCGCGGCGTGGAGTACATCGGGCGGGGCTGCGGCAACCGGAATGGGTTCGCAGCGCGCCATGGCGCGGGCGGAACGATAGCCGAATACCAGCCCTTCCAGCAGCGAATTGCTGGCCAGCCGGTTAGCCCCGTGAACACCGCTACAGGCGGCTTCGCCGGCGGCGTACAGTCCCACCACGTTCGTTTGCCCATTCCAATCGGTGCGGATGCCGCCCATGGCGTAATGCGCGGC
>JAKATS010000392.1 GCA_021818645.1 Acidobacteriota bacterium
TCTGCCGCGCCTAACGTTTCCGCCTGACACCAATGCATTGCCCGGATCATGACTTCCCGGTGAACATGCTGGCGCCGGCGCGCATAAGGCCAAAAGACCTATGACCTGAAATTTCCGCGATAATTTCAATGCCAACTCAGAATTCGACGAGCGCGCTCAAAGTTGCTTAGCGGCTCAGGAGTCTGGTGGCGGTTCGCTTCTTTAAACCAGCCCATTCCTTTTCCCCACCCGCGTGATGATCTCCACAGCTTCATCCAGATCGGCAGGAGCATGCGTTGCGGTCACGATCGCGCGCAGCCTGGCTTTACCTTCGGGCACGGTGGGATAAGCAATGCCGGTCACCAGTACGCCAAAACCGAACAGCTCCCGGGAAAACTCCATGGTTTTGCGGCCGTCACCGATCATGATGGGTGTGATCGGAGTTTCGGTCTGGCCAAGGTCAAAGCCCGCGGTCCGCAGCCCGCACTGGAAACGCCGGGTATTCGCCCATAGTTGGGTAATTCTTTCCGGCTCCTGTTCCAATACTTCAAAGGCAGCCTGGCAGGCCGCGGTCACCGCCGGTGGGTGCGAGGTAGAAAATAAAAAGGGACGCCCGCGCAGGCGCAAAAACTCAATCAAGTGCGCCGATCCGCAGACATATCCGCCCAGCGCGCCCACTGCCTTGGAAAGCGTGCCCACCTGGATCTGAACCCGGCCATGCATGCCGAAGTGATCCACGGTGCCGCGCCCGTTGCGGCCCAGCACACCTGAAGCATGGGCATCATCCACCATCATGATGGCGCCATACTTTTCGGCCAGTGCACAGAGTTCGGGCAAGGGCGCAATATCGCCATCCATGCTGAAAACGCCATCCGTAATCAGCAGCTTTCGTCCGGGCTGCGGCGCCAGCTCGGCTAAAATTTTTTCCGCCGCCTGGGTATTGCGGTGGGGAAAAACCTTGATTGTGGCCCGCGACAGGCGCGCGCCGTCAATAATACTGGCATGGTTCAGCTCATCGCTGATGATAAAGTCTTCACGCCCCAGCACCGCGCTCACGGTTCCGGCATTCGCGGTAAAACCGCTTTGAAACACCACAGCCGCCTCGGTTCCTTTAAAACGGGCAATGGCGGTTTCCAGCTCCACATGGCCGCGCATGGTGCCCGTAATGGTGCGCACAGCGCCCGAACCCGCCCCCAGGTTTCGCACCGCGGCTTCGGCAGCCGCCCGCAGCTTGGGATGGGTGGTGAGGCCCAGATAATTATTCGAGCCGAGATTGATGACCCGGCGGCCGTTGAAGACCGCGACGGGAAGCTGCTCGCCTTCGAGCACGGGAGGATGCACGCGCACGCCTTTCGCCTCCAGCGCCTCAAGCTCATCTTTTAAATAATGCAGCGGATCACGATTGGCCACTTTCTCCATGCGATTTCGCTTCCTGATCATTTTCCGGCAGGCGCGCGGCTTCCCGCCCGGACTTCACTGCGCCTCTTTTGCGGGCCGGCTCACGGCCTGAGAAGAATCTTCGCTGCTTCTCCATTTTCCAGCAATTGCATGGCCTGGGCGAAATCCGACAGCGGCAGACGATGAGTAATCAACGGGTTGAGATTCAAACGACCCAGCAATTGTTCCATCTGGTACCAGGTATCGTACATGCGCCGGCCATTGATGCCCTGAATGGTCAGGCCTTTGAAGATGACCAGAGGTGAAAGGTCAATTTCAATCGGCTTCCGCGGCAGTCCCAGTAGGCTGACACGTCCTCCCGGACGGGCCAGCCGCAGCGCCGCCTGCACACCCGCCGCACTGCCCGAAAACTCCAGCGCCACGTCCACGCCGCGCCCCGGCGTCAACTCTTGAATCCGGTGCTCGATCTCCTCATCGGAGGCGGGCATCAAGTAGTCGGCGCCCATCGTCCGGGCCATTTCGCGTCTTCCGGCATGTGGCTCGAGGGCGAAAATTGAGCCCGCGCCGGCCGCCCGCGCGACCGCGATGGCCATTAATCCGATCGGTCCACAGCCAATCACAGCCACACTCCGTCCGGTGACTTCGCCGGCCATCACCGTGTGCACCGCATTGCCTAACGGATCCAGAATGGCGGCATATTCAGGCGTTACCGAATCCGACAACTGCCATAAATTACTCTCCGGAACAGCCACATATTCAGCAAAACAGCCGGGCGCATCCACACCCAGGATCCGTACAGAGGGGCAGACATGCGCGTCCCCGGTGCGGCATTGCATGCACTGCCCGCAGGCCACATGCATTTCACCCGACACCCGGTCGCCTGACTTGAGAAAATTGGTTTCCGCACCCACCTCTTCAACCCGGCCGCAGAACTCATGGCCGAAAATCAATGGCGGGAGGATACGGCTGCGAGCCCATTCGTCCCAATGATAAATGTGCAGATCGGTCCCGCAGATTGATGCCAACTCCACCCGCACCAGCGCCTCCCGTGCGCGAGGCCGGGGTCTGGCCACTTCCCGCAGTTCCGCTCCCGGAGCAGCCGTGGGTTTTACCAACGCATGCATGGTTGAGGTCATAAGCAAAAATACAGTCTACTCTTTTCCACTCTGCCGGCTGCTGATTTCGCAGCGGCGACGCATGTTGACTCCGCTATAATCGTTCTTTTGAGCAGTGCTGGATGGGCTGCGCGTCCCCGCACTCTCGCATGATCGACAAAAGGGTCCATGTACTTGAAAAAAAATAAGTTAACTCTATGCACACTGCTTCTGGCGCTGCTGGCCGGCTGGCTCGCCGGCTGCAATAACTACTATATTCCCCCCCCGCCGGTTCAGTCGGCGATTACAAAAGCCCCGACGAATGGTGAACTGGTGATTACCACCACCAACACCAGCAACCAGACCATTCCGGCGACCTTTCAATTCCAGGCCAGCGTGCTAAATACCACCGATACCACGGTGCAGTGGGCGATTCAGGATCCGGTCACCTTTAGGAATATTATCGGCGGCAATACCACCCTGGGCACTATCACCTCAACCGGACTTTATACCGCGCCCACGCTGCTGCCGAATCCGAATCAAATCACGATTGTGGATATTCCACAGGCCGACCCCACCCAGTTTTCGACCTTTGTTCTGACCCTGATGAACCCGTTGGCGCAGATTACTTCCGTATCACCCAATTTCGCCACCACCGGCGACCAGCCCATGTTAACCATTCAGGGCGCGAACTACTATCCCACAACCACCCTGCAGATCAATGGCGGCCAATTGGGAACTATCACTCCGGTCAACCCCGGCCAGACTTATCCATTTAGCGAGTTCACGGCCGCGGCGCAGATGAATCACCCCGGACTGGTACAAATTCAAGCCCAGAATCCCCAGAGCAGCGGCAATAGCAATCCGATTTACATGATCAGCCAGCCCGATACTCCGGCTGCGTCATCTTCGATCGCGGTCGAAATGGAGCCGGTCAGCTACATGCAGAACAGCTCGGGGACGCTGACTCCGGTTTATGCCAATGTGGCCTTCGTGCCGCAAACCCGGCAAAACCAGATCGCCGTAGTCAATGTGGACAGCGCCCAGGTGCTGACGAACGGCGCGGGCCTGCCCTTGACGATTTCCCTGCCCACCGGTTTTGCTCCCAGCGCCGCTGCCGCCAACCCCAAAAACAATACCGTGGCCGTCATCAGCGCACAAACTCTGAAATTGGCGATTATCAACGCGGTCAAGGACACTGTTTCCGCCATCTATCCCATCCCTGCCAGCGGCAGCGCGAAATTCAGTGACGGCGTCAGTTGCACCGTTTGCGGCGTAACGGTGGATTCACAGAATAATCTCGCCATTCTCGATACCGCCAGCGGCTTTCTGACCATGAATTTGAGCACAGGCCAGACCGGCATGCTCATCGCGGCCCAGGCGGCGGAAAATTTCACCTACGACCCCCAAACTCAGACCGCCTACGCTCCCTATACCAGCTCCAGCGGCACCGGCTTGCAGGTGATCAACTTTGCCAATCAAAGTGTTTCGAATTTTGCGCTGCCTCCCGGCACGGCTTTTACCCTCGGCAGCGCGCTGAACAGCGCCGCGTTCGATATCAATACCAATACCCTGCTCGTGGATGATTCCGCGGCTTCAAACTATACCGAAATAAACTGGAACTCGATCACCCAGAGTGGAACTCAGATTACCGCGCCGGCGGCGCAGTTCACGCCCACCGCCGGCTGCAGCGGCGCCTGGAACCAGGTCAATCTCGAACCCGGTTCGCATCTCGGACTGCTGGGAAACGCGGGCAGCTGCCTGGCGGTCGCGGTGCTGCCTGGTTCGCCTCCCTACGGCGCTCCCGGCGTGCCCGATACCGCGACGCCTTCGACCGACACCTTGCGCTGGACCAGCCTCGGCGCCAGCCCCGACGGCGCCGCCTGGCTCAACGACCCCGCGCCTCAGGGGCTGACTACTTTCACCAGCCTCAACGGCAGCATTTATGGCCTTGCCTTGCGCGCCGATCAGAATATGCTATTGCGCGTGAACCTGCGCAATTTTCTGCAGTCGGGCCAACTCGCTCCCAATGCGGCGGATAATAATGAAATCGCACCTACCAACCCTACCACTCCAACTAATGTGGATATTTTCGACTATATATCTCTGCCCTGAGGCGATTGACGAAACGTTTATTTTAAGGGCAGTTCCATCTGGGCCGGCGGAATGGGTTGCGGCCGGCCGGACAGAAATGCCAATGCCTGCCGCAGTAAGCGGTCCTGCGCCGCCGGATGCAAAACGGCCGCGGCGAAACGTCCCTCCCGGCGGTCATAATGCAGGCTGCCGCAGGCCACTGGACGATGGCTGCGCTCTAGGGCAAAACGGATTTCCACCCGATCGCCGGCTTCGCGCCTGAGGGCAAAACTGACTCGGTCGGCTACCGCCTGCGCGGGAAAATGCGGGCATGTGGGCGCACCCAGATTACAGCCGCCAGCCAGAAATTCCGCGGGTGCCGGCTCGCCGGCGGGATGATAGGATAGACGCGCTGCGCAGCGGCCTTCCCAGATGCCGCCGAGCGGCCAGGATTCCTCGGCTACCGGCAATTTCTCAGGGTCAAAATACGGACAGCACATATTTGATATCACCCGGCTGGCTTTCCCGCGCACGCTCGGCTTCACTGCCGGCCCGAGCCTTGTATCCTGACCTTTTCTTGCGCGGACGCACGGCATGGATGCCTGCTCCGGCTTTTATCTTCACTGCCTGAAGGCTGCGTTTTTCCGCTTCCATGATCCACGCCCGCTGGGCTGGCGCCAAGGAAAATCCCTGCAGCGCGCGGCCTTCCCGCAGCAAATTGCGCACATGGCCGGCTTGCAGCTCGAGCGGCGCCAGTTGATTAAAAACACCTGGCAATGGCCGCAGCCAGAAGGCATGCCGCAAATCCAGCAATGCCCAGGCACGGTTGTGCTGCAGCAAACGGCATTGAGCCAGCGCCAGCCAGGCGGCGCGATAGACCGGTTGAATCAAGATCGCGGCCCGAAACTGCGCTGCCGCCTGTTTTTCATGCCCCCATTGCTGCAACACCCCTCCATCATCAAAATGCGCCACGGCAGAGTTGGGAGAACTGTGCGCCATATAGGCGAAATAAGAAAGATTGTCGGACCATCGCGGGCCCTGCCGCAAGTCCGTCCAGATGTAACCGGATAACAGCAGCACCATGCATGCCGAAGCGGCGGCGGTTGCCACCCGCGGCCAGCGCCAGCCTGCCATGGATGCGCCCAGCATCTCCGCACCCGCACCTAAGACCAATGCCAGCCCCAGAGAGGGAAAATAAAACAGCCGGTTGGCGTGAATGGTCCCGATCAGAAACAGCAAATTCGAGACCGGCAGATAGGTGAAGCACAACCATAGCCAGCCCAGCCGCGCCGCTGGTTTTTTCCGCATCAGCCAGACCAGTCCCGCGACGCCGGCCAGCATGACCCAAACCGCCAGCCCGCGCGGGGAATCGGCGCGGGTTATTACTGCCATCTGGTTATAGGAATAATCCTGCGGCATGTGAAACGGCCACAGCAGATTCAGACCACCGATGAACCCGCTCCACAGTGCGGTTTCCATGCGCGCGAACCAGCCGGCATAGAGCAGCGGATTGCAAAGATACTGAATCCGCCGCGCCATCCAGCCCACCACCTGAACCCGCAAAATTAAATAGACCCCCGTGGCCGAGCCCAGCGCCCACACCGCCGGCTGTCGAAAAGGCTGGACCAGTCCGCGCCACCAAGCCTGGTTTTTCCGCGCGTCGCCCGTGAAGATGGGTGGAACTTCCTGGCGTTGTGGAAGCGCCCGCAGCCAGATCATGAAAACCGGCAAGCCGGCCAGCGCGATCACGCTTTCCTTACAAAGCAGCGCCATCAGACACAACAGAAACGCAGCCCCCGACCACCCCAGCCCGGACCATTCGGCTCCACGCTCATGGCATTCGATGGCCTCGATAGCTGCCAGCAGGGCCAGCAACGCACCCGCCGCGGCCAGCAGATCGCAGCGCCCCACCAGCCCGGCCACCACGCCCAGATGTTGCGTATTACAGCCAAACCAGACGGCGGCAAAAAACGCCGCAGCCGGCCGCAGCAGGCGCCGCGCCAGTACATAGAGCAGCACGGTGATCAGCGCATTCAAGCCCAGGTTGGTGGCGTGGTAAAACCAGGCGGTCTCCGGTCGCAGATGCCATTCCAGCGCAAAACTCAGAATCGCCAGCGGACGGTAGAGCCCCATCCGCAGCATCGGCGCCCAGTAGTCCTGCACAAATAATTGCGGCCAATGAGCCAGTGAGCGTACGTTGGGATTATGGAAAACGATATAAACGTCGTCGTAGCAATATTGGTTCAGGGCCGAGGTGAGGAATGAGCCTGCGCCGAGCAGGGCCAACATTGCGATTTGAAAGCTGCGGCTCGGGGTTCGCACGCCCTGAGAGTAGCAAAATCCGCCTCAGGAATGCATCATGCAACCGCAACCCGGTCGTCCATACTATATACATTGAATTCTTTTCTGATCATGCAGCACATCTCCGCCATATATGCCAACTCTTGCCGCCTTATTCCCTGATGAATCGGCAGTTCGATCAGCGTGCGGCGCAGGGTGCGGCTCTCTTCAAAATCATCGCCTTCAGGGCCCTCCGCCCAGGTCTGCACGGCCATGATCCCGGCCCGCCAGAGACGACGGCAGAATTCCGGTTTTTGTGGAACCCGCAATAAAAAAAACAGCGGCACATCACCCGGACCTAAACCTGGCAGCGGATCTGGCCAGCCGTTCCGTTCCAGTTCGCGGCCCAGAATTTCATAATTGATCCGCCGCCGGTTTACGATATCCCTCCAGTCCTGCGCCCGTACCACGCTGCGCACCCAGGCTGAGGCGCGCCAGCGCGAGCGTACTGCTTCAAATTCGTTCAGCCCGGTCATAGCCAATCGCGGCCATAACTTCGGCCGCCAGCCGCTCAGTATTCCGGTCAGGCGCGCAAAGCGCGCCGGCCCGGGCGTGCGACGCCAGAATCCGATCAGCGTATGCGCA
>JAKATS010000231.1 GCA_021818645.1 Acidobacteriota bacterium
TTCCGGTCCTTTAGGACAATGCCGAGCGAGGCGCTCGAGATTACACTGCGATAACGCTGTTCGCTTTCCCGCAGCGCCGCCTCGGTTTCCACCTGCTCGGTGATGTCCTGGAGAATGGCCAGATTATACAGAGGACGGCCCTGATCATTTAAAACCCGAAGGGCAAGGGTGTGAACCCAGATGATCTGGCCATCGCGGCGGAAGTACCGCTTGCGGATGGGCCCGTAAACTCCGGTGCGATGAAATTGCTCCCGCGCTTTTGCGCTGATCGGTTCGTCTTCGGGAAGACTGAGCTGGCCAGGCTCTATCTGTTGCAATTCGTCTTCACTGTAGCCAAACATGGCGCACAGTGCGGGGTTGCCGCGCTGGAATTTGCGGTGGTTACCGACCAGAGCCAGGCCAATGGGAGCGGTTTCGAAAAGGCGGCGGAAGAGTTCTTCACTTTCGCGCAGGGCGCGCTGGGTCCGGTGACTTGCGGTGATATCGCGCGCAATCCCGGTCACGGCCACCACCCGCGCTTGCGACAGAACCGACCGGGAGCTGATTTCCAACTCACGCCGGGCGCCATCCCGGCGGATGATGCTGATCTCGTAGCGGATGGAGGGTTCGCCTGCCAGCTTACGCTGATGCATCTGGCGCGCGAGTTCACGATCTTCGGGCACGACAATTTCGAGCAGATCGCGGCCCAGCATCTGCGAGCGGGTATAGCCGGTGAGGCGTTCGCCTTCCTGATTCCATTCGGTAATGCGGCCGTCGGGCGCGCGGGTGTAAACCAAATCATTGACGTTATCTATGAGATCGCGAAAGCGGCGGCGCTCCGCGGCCAATTCCGCATGAAGATTATTTAGATTCGCGGCGTACAGGGCGCAGAGACGTAAAACCGGGGCAGAGATCTGGTCGAGCGGGAGGAAATCGCAAACACCCTGAGCCAGAGCGGAAGCGCGTACGGACTCATCCGAAGCCAAGGCAATCACCGGGTGGGCGCGCAGCCAATCGGGGGCAAAAAGGCCAGAATATGCCTCCCATTCCAGCAGGATGGCATCATGCGGCGGGACAGAGGAAAAATCAAATGGCGGGGCTAACCAATGCAGCCGCAGGCCGGCTGTCTCATCCAAAGATAATATTTCCAGCCGCGCGCGGATGGATGGATTTTGCACAAGGACCAATGTGGAAATTTGCGGCATATAAAAATTGCAATGTATTAGAAGGATGAAAACAGAATAAGGAAGGATTCAATAAAGGAATTCAACAGGGTACTTTCACGAAGGATGTTCTGTTCACAGACGGAACCACTCACCAGGAATATGGACTCACGTAACGATTTTAGCCATCTTCACTACAGGCAGCGCCTCGCCGTTGCCGAGCGGCACCGCAATGCGCTCGATCTCAACATAACCACGGAGGGCATACAGCGGCACACCGGTCAGAGTCGAGCCCATCTCGAAGCGGTGAAACCCGGCCTGACGCGCCGCATCTTCCACCGTACTGAGAATCAACGAGCCCAGACCCTGCCGTGCGAAATCGGGATGCACGAAGATGGCGCGAATCCTGGCGGAATCGAGAGCGGGGTCGAGCAGTTCCGGTAGGCGTCCCGGGCCGCAGTCAGCGCCGAATAGCGTTCTACGCCGTGACCAGCCACCACAACCTACCAGGAGTGGCAAACGACCCACTGTTTCGGCTACAAAGTATGTACCATCACGGATGAGCTGCGTATCCACACCGAGAACCGTACCCAACGCACCGTCGATCTGCCGCGGCGTATAATCGTTTGCCTGCAATCGGCGGACGGAAGCTTCGATGAGTGCATTCAGCGCGGGAAGATCGTCCTGCGCAGCCAGGCGCAGATGAAATTGGGAAGTGTGTTGCACAGGAGCACAGCAACTGATACAGCAACCCGTTTCGATAGTGGGCATCAGGCGAGAATTCTGGCGGAGGGAGAGGGATTCGAACCCCCGGTACGGTTTCCCGTACAGCGGTTTTCAAGACCGCCGGTTTCAACCACTCACCCATCCCTCCGGGTTGCGCTCCGGTCGCTATGTCCGTTGATGCTTCTCAGGCTCAACACGGACTTGCATATAAACTACCGAGAATGACCCAGATGCTCACCTATTCCCATAATCTCACGCCCTTGACAGGCTGCAACCAGTAATTGCATTTGCTGCAAATGGGGATTTCGCTTCCCCGCAAATCGTGATGCAATTTGCGGGCCGAGATGAGAGGCTGCCCAAGCCAGACATCCCGCAGCGATTGGGTATTGAGATCTCCCGCCACGTGTTCTTCATTCCAATCATTGCAACAGAGGACAGCTTTACCATCCGCCCATATATTTAGATCCTGGAATGGCAAAACGCAAGCCTGCGCCGTCCGGCCCGTTTCGGCTCCGCCCTGGTTGTTGATATTCACCAGGCTGCTGGCGCGGTTGGAAAATCCGCTTAAACCTACAAAATCCGCTATTCCCCGCCAGCGATCTATAAATTGTTCCGCTTCCTGCCGATTGCGATCGATTACTATCATGGTCACCCGCAGTTTCGGCCTTTTTAATCCCGCTTTCCGCCGCAGAGCCAGCAGGCGATGAATATTGGCTTCAATCTGATCGAAGTTCAGACGTATCCGGATGGCCTCGGCGGTGGCTTTGGTGGCGCCATCAATCGAGATGTTGATGGCATGCACTTGCATGCGTAAAAATAAATTGATTTTATCATCGCTCATCCGATTGCCGTTGGTGTTGAGTTCGATCAAAAAGAAATGGTTCTTTTTGCGGATATATTCGAAATATTTCTCAATATCTTTCAGCACCAGCAATTCGCCATAACCATTCATGCGAAGGCGGGGGATTTTCATTGCAGCCGCCTGATCGATGATTTTTTTGAACAAATCAAAATTCATGGCTCCAGCAGGCCGATCCATACGATCCCGAGGGCAATGGATACAGCGCGCATCACAGGCGGCAATTATTTCCAGATTCAATCCATCCGGCCGGTGCGGCCAGGCGTAGGACGAAGCGATGTATTGAAGTACAGCTATGCGTTCGCGTAGCAAGGAATAATCTTCCCAATGTATGTCGCAGAATGATTATCAGCGATTTCCGCTACGAGGAACAATAGATGAATTTCGGCTTTGATTCTTTTCTCCAATTCATGCGGCCGGCAGGATGCGGCAAGCTGCGGCGACTTGACGGGAGGGCTTCGTTCCCGGCTTAATATAGATTCCGGCTTTGTGAGCAGCTGAACAGGCACTCGCCGCCAGGAACAGGAATCGAGGCACCAACGATGGCGTCGGCAAACGTAAAAACCACCAAATCAACCTCCGGCAACCCCGAAAGCGAGGTTTGGCTGGAACAATATGAAGCGGCGATGAAGCTGTTCACGCAGCAGAAGTTTGAACGCGCCCGGCCGCTGCTGGAAAAAGTGGCCGGCGGTCCGGAGGCCAGGCTCGCCGACCGGGCCCGCCTGCATCTGCAAATCTGCGCGCAGAGACTGGATGAGGCCGCTCCGGTACTGCACAGCGCCACGGATTATTACAATGCCGGCGTAGTGGAAATGAACCAGTCGCGCTATGACGCCGCGCTGGAATATCTGCAAAAAGCCGCCAAGCTGGCGCCCAAGGACGGCTATGTCGCTTATGCGCTGGCCGTGCTGCATGCCCAGCTGCATCAGGCCGAGGCGGCAGTGCAAGCGATGGAACAGGCGATCCGGCTGGAACCGCGCACGCGTTGGCTGGCCCGCACGGACCGGGATTTGCAAGGCATCAGCGATGATCCACGCTTTACGGAACTGCTTTATCCGGAACCGGAGTAGATGGTTTGCGGCGGCCATGGCCGCCGGCGGAGTGGCCTTGGGCTTATCTACAGCTGCACGAGCCGCCACGCCGATCGGCCAACTTCTGCGAAACCTGAGCCGGGTACGGCGGCTGACACAGACCGCCCTATCACCCAATGGACACTGGGTTGCCTGGATTGAAGCGATTCCGGGAAAACATGGCGAAATCACGGGGATGAGCCGGATTCATCTGATCCGGACCGATGATGCGGGCCATGTCTATACGCTAAAAGTGAATGCGCGGCCCGCCGGATATTCCGACCCGGCCTGGTCAGCCGACAGCCGGTATCTGGCTTTTTTATCCACAGCGGAAAACCCGGCGCAGGCCCAGATCTATGTAGCGCGAATCGGCGCTGGAGCCATCGGCCGGCCGGTACGCCTGACCCGGCTGCAGGGCGATCTGGGCGACCTTCACTGGTCACCGGGCGGGAAGCGGATCGGGTTCTTATATATTCATAACGCATTGCGCGCGGCCGGACCGCTGCAGCCGATGACGCCGCCTTCCGGGGTGATTGAGTCGCATATCTATGAACAGCGGCTGATGACGGCGGCGTGGCCGGGCGGACAGATCAGGTCCTTATCTCCGCCACATCTTTATGTATATCAATACGGATGGTCGCCGCGAGGCCGGCAATTTGCGATCAGCGCGGCCCATGGCAATGGCGACGCCAACTGGTGGATCGCAAAATTGTATGCGCTCAATTCCCACCGCGGCGGACTAAGGCTGATCAGCCGCCCGGCCTGGCAGATCGCACAACCCCGCTGGTCGCCGGATGGGAAAACGATCGCATTCATCAGCGGCATCATGAGCGATGAAGGCTCGACCGGCGGGGATTTATTCCTGGCGCCGGCCTCCGGCGGACAAGACAAAGACATTACCCCATATTTGCGCGCCACAATTACCAGTTTCCACTGGCTGAACGCGAATCAGATTCTACTCAGCGAAGATCGCGGAGGCGCGGCGGCGCTGGCGCGGCTGAACCTGAAAACGGGGAAAATCACAGACCTCTGGCGTGGTCCGGTTTCGATCACGGCCGGAGGCTGGAATTTTGGCGTTTCCCTGGCCCGGGATGGAGTCCATGCGGCGATGATCCAGGCATCGTTCCGCCAGCCGCCGGAGCTGTGGGCGGGAAGGCTGGGACATTGGCGCCAGATCACACAGGTGAACGCAAAGCTGCATCCAGCCTGGGGCCGCGTGGTGGACCTGCACTGGCGGCATTCCCCCTACCGGTTGCAGGGCTGGCTGATGCTGCCCTGGCATTATGATCCGCATGAGAAGTATCCCCTGGTGGTTTCCGTACACGGCGGACCGGGCGCAGCCAATACCCCGGACTGGCCGGGGACTTTTTATAACACGTCGCTGCTTTCACATGTAGGGTTCTTTGTTTTCTATCCCAATCCGCGGGGCAGTTTCGGGCAAGGCGAAACGTTTGCCCGGGCCAACATCAAGGATTTCGGTTACGGCGATTTTCAGGACATATTGGCCGGAGTCAAGTACATAACGCGGCATTACCCGGTGGATCCCAGGCGCATGGGCATCACCGGCTGGAGCTATGGCGGCTATATGACCATGTGGGCGGTCACCCGCACCCATATGTTCAAGGCCGCCGTGGCCGGCGCCGGGCTGGCCGACTGGCTCAGCTATTACGGTGAAAACGATATAGACCAATGGATGATTCCTTATTTTGGGGCGTCGGTCTATGACGATCCCGGCATTTATGCGCGCAGCGCACCGATGACGTTTATCAAGAACGCCCGAACCCCGACGCTGATTCTGGTGGGCGACCGGGATGGGGAATGCCCCACGCCGCAATCGTTTGAGTTCTGGCGAGCGCTGCGAACGCTGGGCGTGCCCACCGAACTAGTGGTGTATAAAGACGAAGGCCATTATATCTGGCGTCCCAGCGATCAGCGGGACATTGTGCGGCGGCAGATCGCCTGGTTTGAAAAATATCTGCACTGAACGCTCAAGCCGGGGGCGGAGTCCGGGCAAAATATTTCTCGGCGAGTTTGGCTTCTTTGGCGAAGACATAATAGCCCGCCTGCACGGCGATCAGCCAGCCGGGCAGACCGTCGCGAAATCCCTGGCGCAGAATATAACTCCGGAAAAACACCCACGGGGGCAACCCTACCAGGCGCCGCAGGGAGGGCCGTTCGCCAGCCTGATGACGGGCCTGGGCGGCGAGATCGGTGTAACGGTTCAGGACGGCGATGTGCTCGTGAAAACTGCGGCGGGTAAAGTGCAGCAGATCGCCTTCGAGGCGGCCCAAACGCCCGGAGGTTTTGGGCGCCTCATGCGGAGGAACTCCGTCCCAGCGGGTGCGGGCACGATGATAGAGCCTGACCTGCGCATCGGGATACCAGCCGGAGTGCCCGATCCAGCGATCCCAGTACCAGGTGCGGCGGGCGGCCAGGTAGCCATGGCATTCGGGTTCGCGCGCGCGCCATTCCAGAATTGAATCCCTTAACCGAGGGCTTACGCGCTCATCGGCATCGAGCCAGAAGATCCAGTCATTGCGGCATTGAGAGTCGGCAAAATTATGCTTATCCCCATAGCCCTGAAATGCGCGCTGCAAAACGCGCGCGCCCAGGCTTTCGGCAATTGCCACGGTGCGATCGGTTGAGCCGGAATCCACCACCAGCCGTTCATCCGCCCAGGCCAGCGACTCCAGAGCGGCGGCAATGTGGTCCTCTTCATTGAAGGTATTGATGCGGGCGCTAATGCGAATCATAGAAGCCGCGATTTGGCATACACGCGGAGGGCAGGAACAGAATAGAATACCTGAACAGAGACGGCTCGACCTCTCCATGAACCACGATGCGGCGGCGCAGCCGTGCCTGGGAGAGGCAGGGGTGAGAGTGCGGGCGGAAAAATCATGGGAATATCGGCGGCGGGAATCTATTTTGTATGCGGACTGCTCGCGGGCAGCTTTCTTAACGCCGCCATCCACCGGCTGCCGCGCGGCATTTCACTGGTGCGTCCGGGATCGCATTGTCCCGGCTGCGGCCACGGGCTCAGGTTCTGGGAAAATCTGCCCCTGATCAGTTATGCGGTCCAGCGCGGGCGATGCCGGCATTGCCGGCTGCGGATCGGGGTGCGCTATCTGGCGGTGGAAATTCTCTGCGGCGCCGGTTTTGCCTTCGCCAGCCTGGGCAACGGGACGGCGCTGGGGGCAATGAAATTCAGCCTGTTCACGGCGCTGCTGATCGGCCTGGTGGCCACGGACTGGGATTGCCAACAGTTGCCGGATGAATTCACGCTGGGGGGATTCGTGCTGGCGCTGGGATTCAGTTACTGGTTGGGGCCGGCCAGCCAGAGCGGATGGGCGGGCGTGGCGACGGCGCTTGAGGGCGCCGCCGCGGGGGCAATTCCCTTGTGGCTGCTGGGCTATGCGTATCAGCGCTGGCGCGGGCGGGCCGGCATGGGGTTGGGCGATGTGAAGATGATGGCCATGGTGGGCGGTTTTCTGGGCGCCGGGCTCGCTTTATTCACGCTGGCCCTGGGCGCCCTGCTGGGCGGCGTGGCGAGCATCGCGCTGATGCTGTGGGTGCGCGTGATCCGCT
>JAKATS010000248.1 GCA_021818645.1 Acidobacteriota bacterium
CATTGGATTTATTCAGCGGAGTCGGCCTGTTCGCCCTGCCATTAAGCCGCAGCTTCGGCTGGGTCAGCGCGGTCGAAGCCCAGCCGCGAGCAGCGCACGATCTGGAGTTCAATGCCGAGCGCGCCCAGGCGCCGGTGCATGTCTCGGCCATTCCGGCAAGTGAGTTTCTGGCCCGGTCGTCGCGCGGATATGATCTGGCGGTTACCGATCCGCCGCGCGCGGGCCTGGGGCCGGAAGTGGTATCGCATCTGGTGCGCCTGCGCCCTTCGCGCATTCATTATCTGGCCTGCGATCCGGTGACCCAGGCCCGGGATCTGCGCGGCCTGATCGCCGCCGGCTACCAGGTGGAAATGGTTGAGATGTTTGACTTATTTCCCCAGACCTACCATATTGAGACGCTCATCAAACTGCGGCTTTAAGCAACGGCTTATTCGTAGGCCAGCGCGGCGATGGGGTCCTGCCGCGCCGCCTTCCAGGCGGGATAGGCAGCGCCGATCAGGCTGCTGATCATGGCGATCAGGGCGGCTTCGGCCTGCCAGCCCAGTGTCAATTCCAACGGCAGGGTGGGAAAGGCGCGCGCCAGCAGCCCGCGCAAGAGCCAGGCCGCGGCCACGCCGGCCAGGATGCCGGCCAGCGCCAGGCCGAGGCTTTCCCGCAGAATCACCTCGACAATATAGGCGCGGGACGCTCCAAGCGCTTTGAGAATTCCGATCTCGCGGGTGCGTTCGAGAATGGTGGTGTACATGGATAAAAAAATCACCAGAAAACCGACCAGCACCCCGATCGAGATCATCACGTGCTGAAACAGCGGCAAGCCGGGCATGTGCGCGGCGGTAAACAGCGAGAGAAACTCCTTCATGGGCACAATGTTGTAGCCCGGCAGCAGCTTGCGCATCTGCGCCAGCACCGCCGAAGTCTGCGCCGGGTTGATTAATTTGATATAGATCATCGCCGCTTTATCCGGCGACCCGGTCAGGTAGTTGAGTGTGGCGAGGGGCACATATATGCGCGAGCCTTTGCCCTGCTCAAAGATCCCGGTCAGCCGGAACTCATGCCCCAGCAGCAATAATTTCTGTCCCACCCGCACATGGTGCGAGCGGGCATAGAGATCGTCCACGATGGCCTGATATGGTTTGTGAAACGGGCCGCCATGCAAAAACACAAAGCCGCCGCTGACGGCATCAAAGGAAGACAGGCGGATGCCGGAGATGGTGTCAAAGGATTTATTGTTGACCTGCAGCGCCACCGGCGCGACCGCCTTGATACCGGGCTGGCGGGCCAGCAGCGCCGCCAGCGATAGAGGCAGGGTATTGCCACCCAGGGCGAAAAACATGGAGCTGTTTTGCGGCCGCACCACCAGATCGGCGCCCACCCCCGCCATGCGGGTGCGGTTGTCGCGCACCATGCCGTTGGTCAAGCCCACGATCATTAAAATCAACGTCACTTCCACCGCGATCGCCATCACCGCGATCAGGCTGCGAACCGGCCTCCGGCGCAGGTTCGACAGCACCATGCGGTTCATCATGCGGCGGTTTTCTGACATGGGTGTCTCGCGGACATTCCTTCAGGGCTGGGGTTTCGCGTATGCCGCGCGAGTCCCGGCGGAATGGTTCAGGTCAATGAGACGGCTCCCGAATGGCTGCGTCAGCACAAATTTGGAGCGCGCCAGCGGCTGATTCAGCCGGGCTTTCTGGAATTTCAGCAAGAGCTGGTATTGGTCGCGCGGCCGGATGATTTTTACCTGCCAGGGCAGCATCACCCCCTGGGTGCGGCGGAAATGACTGTACCGCACCTGCGTGCCGGGATAACCGTTGGCATCATAGATCACCTGCCGCTCAGGCAGCAGGTTGCGGCGATTGATGACGATTTTACGGACCAGATGATCCATGCCCGCCACCGGGCTCTTGCGCAGCACCAGCAGATCATAGCGACCCGCGGCGGCGTGATCGTTCATGAGGGCCACCCGCTCGCCGGCCCGCACCGAATTGACCAGCAGCGCCTGCAGAATGACGTGCGGCCGCAGCCGTTCCAGCGGATTTTTAACGTGCGGCGGCACGCGGTTGTTCAGGCCGGTGTAAAAACGGCTTTTTCCCGGAATATAAAGCTCGAAATGATTATCGGTCGAGGCCATATCAAAAATGGTCCCGATGATGGTGAAAGTGCCAATCAGGCGAATATCCCGCGGCTTGCGAATCAGCAAATACGCCACCACGTCGTGGTATTTCGTAATGGTTCCGGTGCGGCTGCCGCCGGTGGAAGCCTGCAAATCCACTCGCGCATACAGGGTTTTCAGCGCCTGCGCCTGCTGGTCCAGAAGCGTGACTAACTGCGGCAGGGTGGCCGATTTCATGGGCGGGCGGGGCACCAGTTTGACATGCCGGGTGACCCATAAAAAGCCGCAGCCGCCGGCCTGCAAGCCCAGCGCCAGCGCCAGCAACAATCCGGCCCGGATCGGTTTTCGAGAGGCCAAAGGTGATCCTTGCGCGCTTACCCAATTCCTATCCACGCACTTCTGGTTACGCCTGCAAGGCTCATCCGGCTGCTGCGAGGGCTGAAATACGGGAAAAGCGAAATAAGACTCTTATTTTACTGGATTTGCAGTTTTTGGCCCAGACACAATGGATGATATCTTGACGATTCAGGTCCCCTTGCGGCCTGGTGCGGTAAAGACCAGACCTTATTTATGATAAAACTGTATCCTGGCGTACCTGGGATCAATCTAATGATCGCCGTATGCGCCAGCCTGCATAATCAGGCTGCATGTCTGTCCACAGGATTGAAAAAAGAGAAGGAGAATTGCGTTCATGAAAAGTTTATTACGTGTGCTAACTCTGGTGTCCGCGCTGGGGATGATGACTTTCGGCGTGGTCTATCGCGGTAAAGTCAGCGATGCCAAATGCGGGCATCATTTCAATGCGGCTTGCGCTCGCAAGTGCGTGAAGGCGGGATCGGCCGCTGTCCTGCTCTCCGGCAAGCACCTCTATCACGTCGCCAACCCCAAGGCTTTGGCGCCGTATGCAGGTGACAGCGTGAAGGTGGTCGGGGTTTGGCGCCATCACAAGCTCTTCGTTAAAAAAGTAACGAAGCTTTAATCCGGTTGGGTATTGCAAAAGAATGCCGGGCGAAGAGATTTCTCTTCGCCCGGCATTCTTTTGCTTGGATCATGCGAAACGATCAGCTTTACCGGCCTCGATATGAGAGGCACGGGCGGCTCAGGCGGCGGCGCGACCGGGCGGAAAGGCCTCATCCACCATCTCCGGTTCATGGGCGGCGATCCAGCGGGCCATCTCTTCTTCCTCTTCGCGAATAGCTTCAAATTCCGGGATGTGGCTTTCGTAGCCGAGATTTTCCGCCATGCGGGCCAGGCCCTGATAGAGGGCGGATTCGTAGTTTTCCACCGCGTAATCGGCCAGGGCTAGAAGCAGAAGCTGATCTTCCTTTTCGCTTTCCAGCGCGCCCTTGAAACGGCCGGTCAGGCTGGGCGTAATGGGCGGCTGCACGCCGGCTTGTGAGGTGGTGGGTGTGGCGCCGAGGGTTTGCACCAGAGCGCGCAATCGTTCCCGGTGTCCGCCGGTTTCCTGGCGATGCTGCTCAATGCGTTGCCGGGCCGCGGCTTGCGTCACCTGTTGAGCGCGTTTGTCCAGATGTTCAATCAGCGCGCTTTCCATCGCCAGCGCGTGATTGAGGTGCAGAATATAACGTTCCTGTTCGGGGGTGGTCGTGGCCATAAAGGATGAGACTCCTGGAGCAAAATGTCCGCAAGCCAGTGCGATGCGCTTCCTCACCGCGGCTGTTGCGCGGTTGCAGGCGGGGTAGAAAAAAAATCAAAGGGCTTCATGCATGCGCAAACAGGGCAGAATCCTGCCAATGCCCGAGGCCACGGCCCAGGCGCCTTGTTTCCGCAGGGCGGAAGCCGGCGTGGGTCCGCTGGCCACGCCCAGAAAGGGCAGCCCGGCGGCGCGCGCGCAGGCAGCATCTACCACACTATCTCCTATATATAGGACGCTTCCGGGCCGCACCCGCAGCCGCTGCAGGGCCAGCAGTAAGGCTTCGGGATGCGGTTTAGGATCACTGACATCATCCCCGCCGACGATGACCTGGATCAGCTCCGCCGCATGATCGCGGGCCAGCACGGCTTCGATCCGGCGGCGGTACTTGGTGGTGACAATGCCTAAGCGCGCGCCTTGCCGCTGCAAAAGACGCAAAATCCGCAGACTGGCGGGGAAAAATTCCGTATGCGCCACCATGATGCGGTCCGCCTGCCTGACAAAATCCGCGGCCAGCAAGGCATGCAGCTCCGGCCGGCCGGGAACCAGGCGCTGGAACGCCGCCGGCAAGGCCAGGCCGATGGTGGCTTGAATCTCACGTCGCCCGGCCGGCGGCAGGCCCTGGGAGGCCAGGGCGGCCTGCACGCAGAGCTCGATTCCGGGCGAGGAATCGGCCAGAGTGTAATCAAAATCAAAAAGAAAACCCTGCCAGGGTGAAGCGATCACGCCCGCGGCTCCAGAGCGAATGTGGATGAAGGGTTGGTTTCGGCGCTCGGATGACGGGGCAGTCCCAGGCGGAAAATCAGATCCTCAAAATCCTTCTGATAGACCATGCGCACCCGCACCTCGGGGTGGAGTTCGGCCAGCCGCCTCAGCTTGCGGTTTTTACGGGTTACGAGCGACTGCTTCATGGTGGTGAGCTCAATAAATAAATCCTGCTCGGGCAGATAAAAATCGGGGGTAAAGGCCTCGATCAGCCGGCCTTCGGCATCATGGCGCAGGGCGAAGGTGCGCGGCTCATATTCCCAGCGGATGTGATAAAAATCGAGAATTCGGGCGAAGATGCGTTCGGAAGGGTGGGCAAAAGCCCGGCGGGAAACCGGCGCCGACTGGCGGCGTTCCACATCGGGAGCCGCTACGGGGCCAGGGGCGGCGGGCCGTGGCGGGGCCACGTTCGCATAGCATCGCAGCGACTCGGCCGGCGCGTTGTCCGGTCCGGGGTCGCGGGCATATTGCAGCCGCCAGTGCAGGCACAGCCGTTCGCCGGCTTCCGCGGAAAGACCGCCCGGCGGCAATTCCGAGGCCAGAGCGCGCAACTGCCGCAGGCAACGCTCCGCACCCAGACTCTCGAGGTTCAGGGCCAGTTCGTACCGCTCGGGATGCCCTTGAGGATGGGCGCGCGGCCGTCCTGGCGGGCCCGCGGATTCGGAGTGGGTGGGTTTGAGGTTGGCCCGGGAGCCCAGCAGCATGACCCGCAGAGCCGCGCCCTCCCCCCGCGGACCCGGCAGCACATTTTCGGCATCGCAGTTGGCCAGCACGCAGGGGCCGCGCAGGCACTGCTGGATGACGGCTTCCCGAGATCGGAACCGGGCCTGGCGCCGGGCGCGGGGAGAACGGTCTGCCGCAGCCGGATGCGCCACGCTGCGGGACTGATGGGCGGCGATGACGCCGGCATCCACATATTCCGCCGCCAGCTCCCGGGCCAGCTCGCGCGCCAGCGCTTCCGCGGCTTCCAGGCCTTCCGGCCAGCTCAGGGTGATCAGCATGCCATTCTCAGTCTGGCCACTGGCCCGGCGGATTGCAAGCCGGCCCCGGGCGGCGGCCGGCGATCCATGCAACCGCGCTCCGCGGACGGCCGGAGATGATTAAATATTCATTTTGTGTATAATTATTCGTTGAGGCCATCGGCATGAGCCGCAGTTTTCGGCAGGAACAAATTCTCAAGCTGGTGCGCGCGCAGGCCATTCATTCGCAGGGCGAGCTGGCGCGGGCCCTGCGCCGGCAGGGACTGGAAACCAGCCAGGTGACCCTGTCGCGCGATATGCGCGAGCTGGGCCTGCTGAAAACTCCGCACGGCTACAGTGAGGCGCAGCCGGCTCCGCCGCCCCAGCCGCGCGCCAACGGGGATCTGGGCCATGTGCTGCGCGAATTTGGCCGCGACCTGCGGCAGGCGCAGCAATTAGCGGTGCTCAAGACGGAACCCGGCGCGGCGGCCACGGTAGCGGCCGCGCTGGATGCCGCAGCCTGGGCAGAGGTGGCCGGCTCGCTGGCCGGCGACGACACCGTGCTGCTGATCTGCGGCAACTCGGCCGGGGCCCGCAAAGTGGTGCGGCACCTGCGCCAACTCATGAGCACCTGATCCCAACCCCTGGAAACCGCCATGCCCCCGCGCCGCAAACCCGCATCACCCGCCGCTCCCGCCGCCGCCCCGCTGCGGCTCGAGACCCACGATTTTCTCGATATCAACGATCTGTCGCGCAGCGACTTTTTCCAGCTGCTCGAGCTGGCCGCGGCGATGAAAGCCGATCCCGGCGCCTACCGGCATTGGCTGGCCGGGCGCGGGCTGGCCATGATCTTCGAAAAACCCTCTCTGCGCACCCGCGTCACCTTTGATGTGGCCATGCAGGAAATGGGCGGCTACGCCGTGTTTCTGGACTTTACCGAATCGCCGCTGGGCGAGCGGGAAGACATTGTGGATGTGGCCCGCAATCTGGAGCTGTGGCTGGATGGCATAGTGGCCCGCACCTTTGAGCATGCCTCGATTCAACTGCTGGCCGATGCGGCGCGCGTGCCGGTCATCAACGGCCTGAGCGATCTCAGCCATCCCTGCCAGGCGCTGGCCGATTTTCTGTCCTTACGGGAGCTGGCCGGCGATTTTCGCCAGTTGCGCAAATTCAAGCTGGCCTATATCGGCGATGGCAACAACACCCTGCATTCGCTGCTGCAGGCGGCCGCGCTGGCCGGCATTGAATTCAGCATCGCCACCCCGCCCGGCTATGAACCCGATCCCGCCATTGTGGCCGCCGGCCAGAAAACCGCGCGCCAGCATGGCGGACAAATCAAGGTGGGGCATTCCGTCGCCGCCGCCGCGCGCGGCGCGCGGGCGATTTACACCGATACCTGGGCCAGCATGGGGCGCGAGGCCGAAGCCACCCAGCGCGCCCGCGACTTTGCCGCCTATCAGGTCACGCCGGCGGTGATGGCGATGGCCCGCCCGGGCGCCTGGTTCATGCACTGCCTGCCCGCCCACCGCGGCCAGGAAGTCGCGGTGGAAGTCATTGATTCGCCGGCCTCGGTGGTTTATCGCCAGGCGGAAAACCGGCTGCACGCGCAAAAAGCCGTGCTGGCCAGTTTATTGCTGGCGGCACCGCCGGTGCGGGCGCGCCCGGATTCGACCGTTATGCTTCATCATTCCTGATTCCCATGCCAACTTCAAAACAAGCTTCCTGCCGGCGCATCGCGCTGGCCTACTCCGGCGGCCTCGACACCAGCATCATCATTCCCTGGCTGAAAGAAAACTATGGCGGCGAGATCGTTGCCGTCATCGCCAATGTCGGCCAGGACGATGACTTCGACCAGGTCAAGGCCAAA
>JAKATS010000053.1 GCA_021818645.1 Acidobacteriota bacterium
GCGTGTCCCCGAGCATTCCCACCCCAATGAGCAAATTGCCTGCATCCTCGAAGGGAAATTGAAATTTATGCTGGCGGGCCGGGACATGGTGGCCAGCGCGGGCCAAGTGCTGGTGATCCCTGGAGGAGTGCCGCACAGCGCCGAAGCCCTGGAAGACACCTTGAATCTGGATATATTTGCCCCGCCGCGCCAGGACTGGATACGCGGCGACGATGCCTATTTACGTTAGGCGCGGCGTGATGGATGCCGTTCCTTCAAAGCGTGATCCGTTCAAGCGGGAACAGGACCAAGCCATCGGCTTATTTCAAGATTTTGGGTGTGATGAAGAACAGCAGCTCCTGATTCGACTTGGTGATCTGGGTCTGCTTGAAAAGATTCCCCACCACCGGCATATCGCCCAGCACCGGCACCTGTGAAGTATTGCTCTGGCGATTGTGCACCATAACGCCGCCGATCAGCAGGGTATTGCCATTTTTGATCAGCACATGCGCGGTTGCACCTTGTACATCCACGGCCGGCTCGCCCACGAAAGACAGGCCGGAATCAATCTGCTGGTTCAGCACCACCACGCTCATCAGAATCTTTCCGTTGGGCGCGATGCGCGGCACCACTTCGAGCTGCAGCGTGGCGTTTTGCATGGTATTGGTCGCTCCGGAAAGTCCGTTGCTGGTCTGCAACGCGAACTGGACTCCCTGGAAAATCGAGGCCGCTTCATTATCTTGGGTAATGACTTCGGGGGCGGAGATGATATGGGTCAGGCCGCGATTTTCAGCCGCAGTCAGGATGCCATCAATTTCATAATTGGCAGTGGCGTTGAGAATACTGATCCCGCTGGTGGCAGCAGCGGGGAGATTCTGGTTGAGAGGAATGCCTATGCCAATAGGCGACGAACCCACCGCCGGCACGCCACCCACGGTGGTGGTGGCGTTGTGGGTGAGAAAGCCGATCTGCGCCCCTAATTGCCGCGCGAAACTGCGCGATGTCTGCACAATTCGGGCCGTGATCTCCACCTGCGGGCGGTGCCGATCCAGTTGATTGATGACCGCCTCGATTTTGGGAATGCGGTCACGCGCGGCAATGATCATCAGCGTAGCCGGCTTGCGCTGAGTTTGCATCTGAACACTTTCGCCGGGTATGACCTGCGGCATGGCCACCGTTGGGTGATAGGGAATGAGGCGGCCACGCAAGCCCATGAGTTCAACATCATGGGTGCAGGAACCCGTACTTGTCTCCAGATTGGAAATTTGCTTGTGCGAATTGATTCTGGTCTGCGTGGATATTTTGCCGCCCGAGCCGCCGTTGCCGCAGAGAAATTCCGTTATGTTTTTAGCACTGCGATATTTCAGATGCCAGAGAACCGCTTCAACCGGCGATTGAGAAGCGTGGGCCAATTCGTAAGCATGGCGTTCGTCTTGTTCCGCGATCAGGGTTTTCAACTGGGCAATGCGCAGAAGATTGCCTTGGAATTCGCAGCCGAGAACATGACTGCGCATGACCATTTCCATCGCCTGATCCCAGGGGATATTATCCGCATCCATGGTCACCAGACCCTGAATGTTCGGATCCACGTACACATTCAGGCCCGGATCAATTTTGTGGATGATGCGGTAAAAATCCGCCATGCTGGCATTTTTTAAATGCAGCGATATGCGTTCGCCGGAAAAATTGGTTGCGGGCTGGCTCATATTCCGGCAGAAATCAATCAATGATGGAGGCAGCACCGGCGCAGAAGATGAAAATTCAGGCGTGGTGGGCACGGCCGAAGCCGGAGCGGACAAAGGGGCAGGCATGGATTCTGCCGAAGGAACTGATGCGGCGGACAGCGGTTGAGAGGACGGCAGGGTTGCGATTTTTGCGGAACGCGTGGCCATAGCCGGCCAGGGCGCCGGCCGTACCAGCAGACCGGCCGGAGGGGTTACAGGGGAAGGGGGTACCTGTCGGGACTGCAGCGTATGTGGCTTGAAGCGTGCCTCCGTGCGTGCTCGATTGGATAAAGAAATGGCCCCGGGAGCCGGAAGCACAGGCGGTTGCAGCTTCGCCGGCCGTACGTGATATTGGGAATCCGGAAAATCCACCTTTATGATATGGTCGAAAATTTGCCAAGACGGGTGTACGCGGGGTGAGCGTAAATCCAGCACCATGCGCACCACAGAAGGTTTGAATTGGGCCAGACGAAGCTGTTGAAACCAGGGGTTTTTCGTTTGAATCCGCTCGATGCCGCTGGCTTTGAAGGCGGAATGGATGTCCAATACCCAACGTGATGGGCTGGATAAATAAAAATCACGGATTTGCGGCCGCGCACCCTGAAACCTGAGCCGAATGGTCATGCCGGCGCCAGTCCCCTGCAGCAAAGCGCGGCTGATATAGCTGCCGGGTTTGGCGGCGCTAACCGCCAGCTTCGCCTTCGCCATGGCTGAACGGGGCTGGACGGCGGCCATGATCAACGTATTTGCGGTTACACCGATCATCACCGCCCGCAGCAGATGCCGCGGAAAACGATGCAATTGAACGGATCCAATGGCGCGCTTCATCATATAGAGTTACCTTTTTGCCGGCAGGGGTTTGAATACCAGTCGGCCTGAAAGACGTCCCGCAGGCCCCGGTTTTTGCAGTGTTTCAAACCAGATGCCACGAGAGCTGATGCGAAAAACCATAGCATTATAAATGCGTTCTCCGGGAACCAGTAAATAGGTGCGGTGATCAGGCGCAGCGACCAACGCCAGGGAATGAGGACCGGTTACCACGCCTTCAACCGCCAGATCCATCCAAAGCAAACCGGCACGGCCTGGGATCGTGGGCTGCATTGGCCCCGAGTTCACTCCCGGCGCCGCCAGCAAGGCACGGAACGGATCCCGGCCAGCGGGTAAGCGGAAATCTCCAGAAGGTATGGACATATTCGCAGTACGGTGGGCAGAACTTGTAGGCCAGGAGGAATTGGTTTGTGCCTGATGGAGCAGGCGCGGAACGGCTCGATAACGGCTGCGCACGCGTTGCGCAGCCGTCTGCGCCAGCCGCCGCACGGCCAATGCCGTGGTAGCACTTTTCGCTTCCAATCCCAAGCCGATCTGAGCCGCCAGCGCCAGAGGAGCAGCGATCATCAGGAGCAAGGTCGCGAATTGGGTCAATGTACGGCGCTGAAGATAATTCATAAAGTTCACGCAGTTCAGGGGTGCAACGGCACCGGATGAACTCCAGCCTGACTGTAAAACGTGGTCACCACGCAATCGGCTTGAACGGTTTGCCACGGTGCCGCCGGCAAAGGAGACGACGTGGTGCGAACCAGAGTAATTTTGCGGACATTCACAATTCGCGGCAGATGCGCCAGCCGGCCATAAAAGCCGGCGATCTGTCCGTAACCGCCTTGCAGCATGACATGAAAGGGCACGCTGATATAAAACTGATGCGGTTGTGGCGGGAGCGCCTGCACCTGGCGAATTTTCACCTGGGTCATAAGAGCCTGCGATTGTAATACCGCGATAAAATGCCCGATGCGGGGTTTCGCGGGCACCACTTTTTCCAGTTGGTGCAAACGGTTGTAGAGAAATTGATTCGATCGCATCAGCGCAGGAGCTGCGAATGCCAATGGCCGCAGCTGGGCATTGCTGGCTTTGAGCGCTTGAATTTTCTGCTGAATTTGGCCGTTGCTCTGGCGCATGGAACTGAGCCAGGCATATTCCGACGCGCCTAGAATGCCGAGGCCGAGCACGATAAAAACAATGAGCTGCTGGCGCGGATTAAGTTCTTCGAGAGATGCCATGGCTTAACTCCTTCCTTGCGCCGGCGAGACCGGCGGCGGGGGCAGGGAGGTAAACTGCGCCGTTAGTTTAAAGTGATAATCTGCAGGAAAATTCCAATGCCGCGCTGCTCCGGCAGTTCCAGTGCCGTGGCGCATCGCATGCCGAGACCCGGTTGCAATCTCGACCGCACTGGCCAGCCGGACACGGGAAAAATTGCCGCTGATGCGCAAGGCGGTGATGAAGCCGGCTACGGCCCGCAGGTCGAGAGCGCGGCCGGAAAAATCAAGTTCGCGGCCGTTTTGCTGAAAGCTGGTCAGCCAAATGGCGGGGCTGAGTTCCACGCTATGGCCGACGCGGGCCATCAACTGATAGGGGCCCGACTGCCGGCGCTGTAACTGCTGAATAATCGCAATACGACCCAACAACTGCTGGCGGCGATGGAGTTCGATTTGATATTGCTGCTTGACGATGGCTAAACGCGCGGCGGTGGCCTGCTGGGCGGTGAGCTGATCCTGCAGGGTGCCGGCCTGGTGCGTAAGATAGAAATAATGCAGGCCAACTAACGCAACCGCGCCTGCCAGCACCCATAGTCCCGGGGTGGCAGATTTCGTGGAAGAAATCCGTTCCGGCGCGGTGGCTACCGTCGAGCTTTGTTTTTCCAGCAGATTGACGCGAATCATAATTCTGCAAACTCCCGCAGGGCCAGACCCACGGCTATGGCCCAGCGCCCGGCTTCGCCTTCAGCGGAAACAGAAAAATCGGCCGGCAGCGTGATTCTCCGGAATGGATCGAGCCATTCTACCGGAGCATTGAATTCGCCTTCGAGCATGCTGCGCAAGCCTTCGATGCGGGCGCCTCCTCCGGAAAGATAGAGCTTTTCGAAGGGCTCATAATGTCCACCGGCGCGAGCGAAATCCACAGTTTTCTGTAGCTCCAGACGGATCAAGCCGGTTACGCCGGCCAGCACCGCATGCACATCGCTCCGGGACTCGGATTGGGCTGATTGCGCGGAGGAAGACGATGCCGATTCGGGAGCCGTATCCGCTCCCGCGGCCTGCGCCATGGCCAGGGCGGGTTTATCGGCGCGCATAGGAAACAGTGCGGTGGTTTTCATCCGTTCGGCGTCTTCGAAGCCAAGATGAAATTCTTTCTGCAGCGCGTCAGTGTAGTTGTTGCCACCCACGCCGACATCACGCATAAACCGAGGTGAGGTGCCGTGCACGATGGAAAAATGCGAAACACTGGCACCCACATGCAGCAAGGCGGCGATCACATGTTCGCCAGGCTGGTAGTTGTATTCATAGCAGTTTTGCAGGGCCAGGGGATCGTGATCCACAATTTCCGGTCGTAGCCCCGCCAGGCTGAGCGCATGAGTCAGATTTGCGACTTTATCTTTTTTAACGGCGACCAGCAGCACCTCCATCTGGCCATTGTCGTGGAAATCCAGGATCTGATGATCAAGATTGACATCTTCCAGGGCAAAGGGGATGTGCTGAGCGGCTTCAGCCTCGAGTGCGGTTTCCAGTTCCTCGTCATTCATGGCCGGCATGACGACCCGGCGCACGATCACCGCATTTCCACTGACCGAGGCGATTACGCGCCGGCTGGCGCCCAGGCCCAGCCGGGCCAGCGGGGAACGCGAAGAGCGGCCATCGAGGCCAGGTAATTTGGCAATGGCGGCGGCCAATGCCCCGGCGTCCACGATCGCGCCATCCACAATCACCTCGGGGGTTAAAGGGCACATGGCCAGACGGCGGGCCCGAATACCGTCGCCCTGTCGTTCTAAAACGGCCATTTTGATCGTACTGGACCCCAGATCGAGGCCCAAGCGTCCACCGGATTTGCGCGGCAATAACATAAGGTAAACGGTTTAAGCACGCCGAGATTGTGTCCGGAGCGGCTGCCTCACTTCGCCCACCGGAAGCCGGCTGGCGGCCTCCATCCACTCATCCAGCAGACTTTTTTTGAAGCGCCAGCGATTCCCCAGCCGAAAGCCAGGGATCAAACCGGTGGCCACGTACTTGTACAGCGAATCGGACGAAATACCCAGATATTCGGCGGCCTGACGAATATTCATGACCTCCGGCCAGGTTTTTTTCAGATTCATGCTGGCTTCCTTGCTCTTTCGCATGCCGTTTTTAATGCAGAGGCAAATTCGTTGGGTGTATCAAAACGTTACGCTATGGGAAACAAGGGTCACAACCTGATTTCTCCCGGAATCATTCGAAGTTTACCCTAATTCATCCGTTTTTGATCGAATCTCTCCTGCCCAATCCTGAAATTTCAGATCCGGCGAGATGGAATGGTGCAATTTGCTGGCCAATTGAAGGGATGCACGGCGGAGGATAAATACGGATATGGTTAAAAGCCGGCGATCAATCCTGGCGAACTCAGCCTTGACCGAGTGCAGACTATGTATGATTTGCATAAAATCTGCTCAAATGACTTATACATTTTTTATGCCGGATGCCGAACAGAACAAACCAGCAGGCGCATTGCCGGAGGAATGGCAAAACGAAATCGCCTCCGCGGAGGAGACCCGGTTTGAACTGCAGGATGCCAGCCCTGAAGAAAAAGCTCAACTGCATTCCGCAGGGATCAGTTTGCTCGAGCGAGTCGCGTGCCTGAGCGTGGCGGAGCGGGTGAAAGCCGCCTTAATGGGCACGCGCGAAGAACGCATGCTGCTCATACGCGACCGCAACCGGCTGGTCCAGCGCGCCGTGCTGCAATCCCCGCGTACCGATGATCGTGATGCCGAGCAGATGGCCGGCATGCATAATGTGGGAGAAGATGCGCTGCGCCTGATCGCCGCGGAACGGCGCTTTCGTAAACATTTGCCAGTTTTGCGAAATCTAGCCCGCAATCCGCATACTCCACTGATTGTGGCGCTAGAAATTCAAAAACTGCTGCCGGCTCCGGAACTGGAAAAATTGGCGCGGGACCGTAATATCAGTGAGCCGGTGCGCCGGGCGGCGCGGCAGGAAGCACAACGCCGGGCCGGACATTAAACCCAAAAATTCGCAACCATCGCGCGGCGGGCACTTCCTGCAGAAATCCCTGCCAGTCCCAGCTCATTAGGTTCCTTGAATTTCGCCGACTTTCAGGCTCAATGCCAGCGCAATGCTTGCGCCGACGCGCCTGGATGCGCAGCAGCATCCGATTGATTGATGAGAAACGTCGCAGTTTCCGCAAAAAACCGGGTCAGACAATGCGCGGCTTCTTCCGGAAATTCGGATGCCTCAATGGCGCGGTTCATCAGCAGAATCCAGCGGTCGCGCGCAGCCTGGTTAATGGGAAACCGGAAATGCCGCTGCCGCAGCCGTGGATGCCCGCGCTGCTCGATATAGCGCGCCGGTCCGCCAAAACGAAAGATCAGAAAATTCCGTAGCCGCTGTTCGGCGCCTTCCAGATCTTCAGCCGGGTACATGGGACCCAGGATGTCATCTTGCGGGATCTGGCGGTAAAAGGCCGCAACCAGTCGGTCAAAGCCGGTTTCTCCGAGGAGGGTAAAAACTTCGGATTCTTCCATGAATCAATGCTGGAGCCGACGACCGGGATCGAACCGGTGACCTGCTGATTACGAATCAGCCGCTCTGCCAGCTGAGCTACGTCGGCCAGAA
>JAKATS010000332.1 GCA_021818645.1 Acidobacteriota bacterium
GTCGCGCTTTCGCACCAAACTGGTTTTGAGCGCCTTTGCCCTCAGCCTGTTGCCGGTGCTGTGCATGTTTTATTTCACCCAGGCGCTGCTGAACCGCACCTTACAATCCTGGTTCAGCCAGCCCATGGTCACCGTCAGCCAGGATATTCGCGGCATCTCGGAATTAATCGCCAACCGCATGCAGACGCGGCTGCGGCGCAACAGCCAGCGCCTGCTGCGGGACCCGGCGATTGCGCGCGCGCTGGCGCGGCCCGGGCAACCGGAATTGCAGCCCGCCCTGGCGGCCTTTCTCCGCCGCAGCCGCTGGCCGGGCGCCTTTGCCGTCATCAGCCAGGTCAATGGCGGCGTGCTGGCGCAGGTGAACGCGCCCGCCGACTGGAGTGAACTGCCGCCCAATCCCCTGCCTGCCGGCGCGCAGGTAAAGCCCAAACCGGAATATCTGACCATGCGGCTGCCGCTGGAAACCACGCTGCGCCCCGCCTATCTGGAACTGGGCCGGCCTCTGCCGGTGCGGCTCACGGCGCGGCTGCGCCAGCTACGAGCCGATTACACTCATTATCAGCAGCTGAATCTGCGCCGCCGCACGCTGCACCGCATCTACACCGGATATCTTTTGCTGCTGACCGCGGCGGTATTATTTGTTGCCACCTGGTTTGCCCTGTTTTTATCCAAGCTGATCACGGTTCCCGTGGCGGCGCTGGCGGAAGCGACCCGCGAAATTTCCAGCGGCAATCTGCAGCACCGCATCGAGATTGACGCCAAAGATGAAATTGGACAGTTGGTGACGTCATTCAACCGCATGGCGGAGGAGCTCGAAACCGGACGCGAACAATTGGAGGCGGCGGGACGCAGCCTGCGGGCAGCCAATCGCGAACTTGAACGCCGGCGCCAGCAAGTGGAAGTGCTGCTGGAACAGCAGCCCGCGGCTGTATTTACCTGCACTCGCAGCGGTGTTCTGGAACGCCGCAATCCCGGCCTCGAACGCATGTTCGGACCGGCGGCCCGGGAAGCCCGGCATTGGCGCGATCTGCTTGATGCCCAGAGCCGCCAGGCCCTGGAACATTTATGCCGCAAAGCCAGCCGGCTGGGCGCAGCCTCCGGCCAGTTGGAAATTCAGCTGGATAACGGCCGATCCATGAGCGCAGCCGCGACCGTTGCCCCGATCCCGCTGGAGGAAGCCGGGACGGGCAGCTCGGGATTTATTGTGGTGCTGGAAGATTTAACCGACTTGTTGCGCATGCAGCAAACCGCCGCCTGGCGCGAAGTGGCGCGGCGCATGGCGCATGAAATCAAAAACCCGCTTACCCCCATTCGCCTCTCAGCCCAGCGCATCCAGCGCTGGCTGGGCCGCACACCGGCCGGCCTGGAGACCGGCGAACGCTCGCTGCTGGAAGAATGCGCACACACAATTGAAACCGAAACCCTGAGTATGAAACGCCTGGTGGATGCCTTCGGCGACTTTGCCCGTTTTCCGGTTTCACGCCCCGCTCCCGGCAATCTCAATCGTGTCCTGGAAGAAGCGCTGCGGGCCTTCCAGGACCGGCTGCAAGGCCTGGAGATCCAGACCGAGTTGGATGAATTGCCGGAGCTGGAAATTGACACCGAAGCGATCAAACGGGCCTTTATCAATTTGATCGACAACGCCGCCGAGGCGATGCGCAACGCCCAATATCCGCAACTTCGGGTCGTCACCCATAGCCGCAAGGGCCATGTGGAGGCCATGATTGCCGATACCGGCCATGGCATTCCCGACAGCGAAAAATCCCGCCTGTTTATGCCGTATTATTCCAGCCGCCAGCGCGGTACGGGTCTGGGACTGGCCATCGTAGCCCAGATTCTTGATGAACATAACGCCACCATCCGGGTCGAGGATAACATTCCGGTGGGCACGCGCATGATCGTCAGCTTTCCCATTCCGCGAAGGCAGGCGGCGTCAGCCGAAACCAATCCGGTCGATCCCGCCATGGTCCGGAGCCAGACATGAAAACCCCCAGCCGCATTTTGGTGGCCGATGATGAGCCGGCCATCCGCCAAACTCTGATCGGGATATTGCAAGAGGAGGGTTTTGTGGCCCGGGCCGTGGAGGGCGCCGAGGCCTGCCTGAAAGCGACGGAGAACGAAACCTGGGACGCGGTGCTGCTTGATATCTGGCTGCCCGACGGCGACGGGCTTGAGGTACTGGAAAAAATCCGCGCTCGCTCCGATCCGCCCGATGTCATCATCATCAGCGGCCATGGCACGATTGAGACCGCGGTGCGGGCCACCAAGTCAGGCGCATTTGACTTTCTCGAAAAGCCGCTGTCCCTGGAAAAAACCCTGCTCACCTTGCGCCATGCCCTGGAACAGCGTCGCTTGTTGCGGGAAAACCGGGAACTGCGGCGGCAAACCGCCGGCCGGACTGAATTAGTGGGCGCCAGCGTGCCTTTACGCGCACTGCGCCAGCAGATCGCACTCATGGCCCCGACGAATGGGCGCGTGTTGATCTATGGCGAAAGCGGAGTCGGCAAGGAACTGGTGGCGCGCGCCCTGCACCGGCAGAGCGAGCGCCGCGACGGTCCCTTCGTCGTGGTCAACTGCGCCGCCATTCCCGAAGACGGCATCGAAAGAGAACTGTTTGGCCTGGGACGCGAGAGCGGCACGCCGCAACCAGGCCGGCTGCAGTATGCCGACGGCGGCACCCTGTTTCTCGACGAAGTTGGCGACATGAGCCTGAAAACCCAGTCGAAAGTGCTGCGGGCTCTGGATGAAGGCCGATTTTTCCCGCTGGGCTCGGAAGTGTCGCTGCAGATGGATGCCCGCATCATTGCCGCCACCAATAAGAACCTCGATGATGAGATCTCCGCCGGGCGCTTTCGCGAGGACTTATTTTATCGGCTCAACGTGATTCCCTTCTACGTCCCGCCGCTGCGTGAACGGCGTGAAGACGTCTCCGCACTGGCCGCCTATTTCACCGCTGAATTCAGCGCCGCCTATGGCCGCCCGGCGCCGCGATGGACCGCCGCCGCATTGCAGGTGCTGAGCGATTATGCCTGGCCGGGAAATGTGCGCGAACTGCGCAACATCGTCGAGCGGGTGCTGATCCTTCATCCCCAGGCCCAGAGCCTGGAACCCCGGCATCTGCCCGCCGGTTTGCAGCGCAAGCGGATGGAACGCGGACAGTTTGATTTCGCCAGCCTGCCCGAGGCCCGTGCCGCCTATGAGCGCGAATATATTTTGCGCAAGCTGGATGAAAATCAAGGCAACGTCAGTCGCACCGCCGATGCGTTGGGCATTGAACGCAGCCATTTGCATCGCAAACTGAAAAGCCTGGGCATTGCACAGCACTGAAAATCCCGCAGTCTGGCGCGGCGTTTCGCTGTAGTTGCCCGGCTGGTTCATGCTCAGCCCGCATCCTGCGCCATCGCACCCTGGATCCGGGCGCGGAATTCAGGCATGCGGCCATTGAGAAAATGGTCTCCCTCCGGAAACCAGATCAGTTGTTTGGGCTCTGCCAGCCGTTGCACATATGTTTCCAGGTCTGCGCGCGCGGCGAATTCATCCCGCTCGCCGCTGACAAAAAGCTTGGGGCCGTTCCAGGCCCAATCCGCTGGCAATGGCCCGCGAGTCAAGGGTGTTCCAACCGCAATCAGACGGACCACTTCGGGATGGGGTGATTCAGCCAGATATTCAATCGCCACACGTGCGCCAAATGAAAAGCCGCCTACCGTCAGCGGCAGCGGATATCGGGCGCGCAGCCAGGCGATCGCGGCGCGCAAGTCATCACGCTCACCCCGGCCGAAATCGTGTTTGCCCTGGCTCAAGCCCACGCCGCGGAAATTAAAGCGCAACACCGGCACACCCATTTCCCAGAGCGCGCGGGCCAGGTGATGCACAATGCGCGTGTGCAGTGTGCCCCCGTGCAAGGGATCGGGAGGGCAGATGACCGCCGCCCGGACCGCTGATTCCGATGCCGGCTGCCACAGATATTCCAGATCGCCGGCTGGACCGGGCAGTATCCCGGCAATCAATTGTTTAGGCTGTGATGGCATCAATGCTGGATTGTGGACCGCCCGGCTTGCGTACAATAGAATTCCATTCTTTATGAATCTTATCGCGTTCACGCGTTCACTGATTGACATTGATTCCACCACCGGGCAGGAAGGAGCGGCCGCGCATCTCGTGGCGGATTTTCTGCGCCAGGCGGGCTGGGCGGCGGAGTTGCAGGAAGTCGAGCCGGGACGTTATAACGTCTATGCTCCGCTGGGAACGCCGCGGGTGGTGCTCAGCACTCATTTGGACACTGTGCCGCCGTACATGCCCAGCGCCGAGGATCACGAATTCATTTATGGCCGCGGCGCCTGTGATGCCAAGGGCATTCTGGCGGCTCAGGTTTTTGCCGCGCTTGAGCTCCAGCGCCAGGGTCTGCGCGACTTCGGACTGTTGTTTCTGGTGGGCGAGGAAAAAAACAGCCAGGGAGCGCGATGGGCCAATCAGCGGCCCAATGCATGCAAATTCCTGGTCAATGGCGAGCCCACCGACAGCCAGATGGTTTCGGCCGGCAAAGGCACCCTGCGTGTGGATGTGACAGCACGCGGCCGCATGGCGCATTCGGCTTACCCCGAACTGGGCGATTCGGCGATTGTAAAGCTGCTGCAGGCATTGAATGCCCTGCGCGAGCTGCCTTTGCCGGTTAGCCGGGAGTTGGGACCAACCACCTGTAATATCGGCACAATTGCCGGCGGACGGGCGCCTAATGTGATCGCCGATTTTGCCCGTGCCGAGGTCATGTACCGGCTGGTTGAGCCGGCCGCCGCGCTCCGCGCCGGCATCACCGCCGCCGCCGCGCCGTATGCCGAGGCCCAGTTCGTGCTGGAAATTCCTCCGGTGAAGCTGAAAACCCTGCCTGGCTTTAAGACCCGTACGGTCGCTTTCACCACCGATATTCCGGCCCTCACTCAATGGGGCGAGCCGCTGCTTTACGGACCGGGATCAATCCATGTCGCCCATACCGAAAATGAAAAATTATCCAAGCAGGAACAGGAACAGGCCGTAGCGGGTTATGTGAAGATCGTGCGGGAATTATTGCAGGCTGCGGGGTAAAAATTCGGGCTCAATCACTTTCCGCTCATGGCCGGTGCGGCGCGGCGGCTGCTGGCGGTTTTCTGGCGTTCGCGCATCAGTTCAATAAACGCCTGGGCTGAGCGCGGCAGACTGCGGTCGCGGCGGTAAACCAGCGCCAGTTCGCGCCATAATTCCACGCCCTTGAGGGTGATCAATTTTGCTTCGCCGGAACGGACTTCTTCGGCGGCGTAGCTGGCGCTGATCAGCGAAGCGCCCAGATTGGCGGCGACAAAACGCTTGATCATCCCCACGCTGGCCAGCTCAAGCGAGACCTGCACGCGTGAGCGGTGGGGGCGATATAGTTTGTCCAGCACCTGGCGGGTAAAACCGGTCTTGGGAAAGATCAGCGGGTATTCGAGAGTCTCTTCCACGCTGACCGAGGTGCGGGAAGCCAGCGGGTGCGAGGCCGCCACCATCAGCATGAGTTTGTCTTTAAAAATCGGCAAAATCTCCAGACTGGGCGCGGCCGCGGGCAAAGTGACTATGCCGAGATCAATCGTGCCTTCGTCAATTTTTTGCAGGATTTTATGGCTGAAATTGCGGTAAATGGTGATCTGGACCTTGGGATAAAGATCATGAAAACGGGCAAAAACATCGGGCAATACATACAGGCAGGTAGCTTCGTTGGCGCCAATGGCCAGCAGCCCGCGCGGGGTCTGGCGCTGATCGGCGACCGCGCGCAGGCTCTCATTGCGCAAAGTGACCAGCCGTTGCGCGTATTCTGAGAGCACTTCGCCGGCCGGGGTGAGCTTGATCACCTTGCCCACGCGGTCAAACAGGCGCTCGCCATATTCGATTTCGAGTTGGCGTATCTGCGCGCTCACCGCCGGCTGGGAACGAAACACCTTGTGCCCCGCCCGGGAAAAGCTGCCCTGTTTGGCGACTTCGAGAAAGGTAACGATCTGATCGAAATCCATAAGTCAAGCATGTCCGGCGATCCCTTGCCAGCGTGGCTGCATTATATCAGTTACCCTGGAGTCTGGCGGCGGCTTCACATCGCCGCCGCCGCGATTTCATAATTTGACAAATTTGGCCAGATGAATCGAAGGCGACTGGCGCAGTTCTTCCAGCACCTGGGCGGGAACGGGACCATCCACCCGCACCAGCGCCAGGGCTCGCAAGGGACGCTCGCCGCGCTTCTGTTCGTGGGTGGCGTCACCGGCTTCCTGCCGGCCCAGAGAAAAGCTGGCAATATTGATGCCGTTGCGGCCCAATACCGTGCCGATATGGCCAATCACTCCGGGAACGTCATCATTGCGCAGCACCAGCAGGTAGTCCCCCATCGGCGCGTCAAGATCAATGTCGTCCATGCAGACCAGGCGAGGCGCCGAGCCGTGAAACACGGTGCCGCCTAACAATAAATCGCCCTGTTCGGTATGGAGCAGAACCGAAAGCGAGCGGGTCAGGGCGCCGGGGGCATTCCATTTGCCCTCATGCAGGGCAATGCCGCGGGCTTCGGCCAGCGATTTGGCATTCACCAGGTTGGCGTCTTCCTGGCCCATTTGGGCCAGCAGGCCGGCGATCGCGGAATTGCGGATCAGCTCGGTTTTCGATTCCGGCCAGTCACCCGCATAGCGCAAGGCGAGTTCGAGCGGCGCCCCGCTGTGCAGCTGGACTAATAAACTGCCCAGTTTGCGGGCCAGATCCATCCAGGGGCGAAGTTCCTTGAATTCTTCAAACCCGAGTGACGATACATTGACGGCGTTCTGGATAATGCCGTGCGCAAGATAATCCTTGATCTGGAGAGCAATGCGATAGCCGATGCGCTCCTGTGCCTCATGGGTTGAACCGGCTATGTGCGGCGTGGCGATTACGCCTGGATGCTGCAGCAAAGGTGAACCCACGGGCGGCTCCTTGGCGAATACATCCAGCCCCGCGCCCGCCACCTGGCCCGATTCCAGCGCCGCCAGCAGTGCAGTCTCATCGATCAATTCGCCGCGGGCGCAGTTGACCAGCCGCACTCCGCGCTTCATTTTCTGAAAGGCCTGGGCGTTGAGCACATGCTGGGTTTCGGGCGTCAGCGCCATGTGCAGGCTGAGGAAATCGGAGGCGGCGAGCACATCGTCAAAATCAAGCAGTTTGACCGCGGCTTCGCGGGCCACGCCGGGCGGAACATAGGGATCGTAGGCAATAATCTCCATCTCCAGGGCGCGGGCGCGGCGGGCCAGTT
>JAKATS010000203.1 GCA_021818645.1 Acidobacteriota bacterium
GATCTGGCGGCCTGCTGGCCAAGCTTGCCATATGAAACATTCCGGCCATTTACGCTATGCCCCCGCTCTGCGCCAGCGCAATCATGGCTGCCGCATTTTGGAGATAGACTATCAAGGCCTGCGCTGCCTGATTTTGGAAAACGCCAGCCTGCGCGTGGGCGTGGCCGCGGATAAAGGCGCGGATATTTATGAATTTCTGCACAAACCCAGTGATACGGAATTCCTGTTGCGCACCCCCCTGGGGCTGCGCGCCGCCGGGCCCGTACACCCCTCGATCCCCCTGCGCGAAGGCTCTTTCCTGGACTATTACGAAGGCGGCTGGCAAGAGCTGTTCCCGACCGCCGGCGATGCTCCATGCGATTACAAAGGCGCGCAGTTGGGCATGCATGGCGAAGTGGCGCTGCAGCCATGGAGTTATCGCATTCTAGAGGATCAGCCGGAACAGATCGCGGTGCAATTTTCGGTGCAAACCCTGCGCTCACCCTTCCGCCTGGAACGCACGTTGCGCGTGCATGCCGGCATCCCGGAGCTGCAGATTCAGGAACGCGTCCACAACTGGGGTGACGAGGCCATGGATTTCATGTGGGGGCATCATCCGGCGCTGGGCTGGCCCTTTCTGGATGAATATTGCCAAATTGAGCTGCCCCCGTGTACGGTTACCGTCCGTGGTTCCGAGTGTGCTCCGACGACCCGATTGGCCCCGGATCAAAGCGCGCCCTGGCCGCTGCTGCGCGGCCTGCACGGCGAGACGGTGGATTTATCCAAGCTGCCCGCGCCCGAGGCCAGAGCCCATGATTTTGCCTTTCTGCATGATTTTGCAGAGGGCTGGTATCGGGTCAAAAACCCCAGGCTGGGCTTGGGATTTCACATGCGCTGGCCGCGGGCGGTGTTTGGCTGCTTGTGGCTGTGGCAAGTCAGCCGGGGGGCGGCAGGGTTTCCCTGGTATGGAACCACCTATAATTTGGCGTTGGAGCCCCACTCTTCCTTTCCGCCCATGCTGCCCAAGGCCATCGAACAGGGCCGCCAGCTTACGTTGGCGCCCGGCGCCAGCTTAGAAGCCGAATTGAGCGCGGCGATCGAAACTTTCCCGGCGAATTCCTCGATAGCCGCCGGGCCAGCGTAAACAACATAGCGGGCGCGGATCATGCCGCGCCAGGAGATGGAAATGCCTGATTTAGGGCGCCGGGAATTCATGGAGCTGAGCGGATCCAGCGTGGTGGGATCGGCGCTGCTGAGGCAGCGCCGGTCGCGGCTGATTCCCGCCGACCGCGGGCGATTTCCGTTCGGCACTCATATTTATCGCGAACCCCACCGTCCCCTGGACGAGTTGCGGCGTGACTTGCCGTTGCTCAAGCGCCTGGGGTTCACCATGATCAAGATCCAGGAATGCTGGAACATCGATGAGCAGCGGGAAGGCGAAATTGATCTCACCAATGTTCGTACGCTGGTCGCCGATGCGCGCCAGCTGGGGTTAGGTGTTTATTTTGGCGTCACCATGGAGCTGGCGCCGGCCTGGCTGTGGCGAAAATTTCCCGATGCTGCCATGGTGCTCCACACCGGTCAGCGCTATCTGAATCCCACCCAGTATGTTCTGCCCGGAGATGGCAAGCCGGGCCCCTGCTGGCATCATCCCGGCGCCCGCGCGGCGGCGATTCAATTTCTGGAATACCTGGGCCACGAAATCGGCCAGTACGATAATGTCTGGGTCTGGAATGTCTGGCAAGAAATCGGCTTTGGCTTTGTGCCGGCGGAAAGCGTGTGTTTTTGTCCCTACACCCTGCCCGCTTACCGGAAATGGCTGCAGGGCCGCTATGGCGCACTGCCGGCGCTCAATCAAGTCTGGAAAAGCGGTTACGGCGATTGGGACGAGATCACGCCGCCGCGCCAATATGCTCCGCTGCCACCCTGGGTGGATTGGCGCTATTTCATGGATGACGTGTATTTTGCGGCCGCCTTGCGCTGGAAAGGCACCGCTCTGCGCCGGAGCGATCCCGGCCGGCGGCCCATCCTGGCGCATGTGGCAGGCGTCACCCTGGGCGGCAGCAATGACCGGCGGTACGCGGAAGCGCTGGATATCTTTGGAGTATCTTGTTATCCCGCCTGGCCGGGGTGGTCTCGCTGGGAAGCCAATGCCCCGGCCCTTGGCGCACCGGTTTCCCGCGTCCAGGGCTTAAATCATGAGTTATGGGAAAATGTAATTTTGCGCGGCGATTATATGCGGTCCGCCAGCCGGAAGGGAGAATGGTGGACGGCGGAATTACAGGGCGGGCCCGTGCACGAAAGCGCCGCTTATCCGATGGGGCGCACCCCCGATCCAGCCGATATCCGCCGCTGGGTGCTGGGCAATCTCGCCACCGGCTCGCGCGGCATTTGTTTCTGGAATCACCGTCCGGAAATATTCTGGGGCGAAGCGGATGGCTTCGGATTGCTCAATCATGAAGGGCAACCCACGCCGCGGGCCCGGCAAGCCGGCGATCTGGGCCGGGCGCTTTCGCGCCATGCCGCATTATTCACGCAGGGCGTGCATCCGCGGTCCGGCATGGCCATCGTGGTCAATGAATCCGCCCGGCATTTTCTGCAGGCCTCGGGCCGGGACCGCCATATGGCGTTTACCATCCAGGGCATTCATAAAGCGCTTTGGGATGTCGGTGGCGCGACGGATTTTCTGGATGTGGGCGATCTGCCGGCGCGCGCCACGGATTATCCCTTGCTCTATCTTCCATTCTGCCAAGCCTTGGCGCCCGAAGTCATCGGCTGGCTGCGGGCCTATGTGGCCCACGGCGGCGTGCTGGTGGCGGAAGCCCTGCCGGGGCGGTATACCTCCTATGGCCTGGGGGCTTTTCCCGGCGGCATGCCGGAGGAATTGACGGAGTTATTTGGCTGCCGCCAGCAGGGCCTGATTCAGATTCGCGAACCGAATAACGGGGCTCGATGGACGGAAAACGCGCGCAGTTATGGAGATGCCGCGGCCTTCGCCTATCTTGCCGGCTTGCACGCCTGGCAAGGGCATCAGTTGTTTCCCGCGTTTTATCTGCAAAGTTTCACCCCCGCGGGCGCCACCCCGATCTTTCAATATGGCCGCCATACCGTGGGCTGCGAACACGCCTACGGCCGCGGCCGCGCTCTGCTGCTCGGCACGCTCCTAGGCCACGGATATCTGGGTTATGATGACCCGCACAACCGTGATTTCATTCTGGCCGTGCTGGCGCGCCAGGGAGTGTTCCCCGACCTTCCCGGCGGATTGCAGCGCCGCCGGCGGATCCGGGGCCGGCAGGAAGCCTGGTTTCTATATAACTCCACGGAGGCCGCACTCCAAGTCAGCCTGCCGGCCAGCGGCTATACGGGGGCGCGGGATCTGCTGGGCGAGCCCCTCGCCCGGGCGGGGGATTCACTGCATCTCAGCGTGGCTTCACTCGATATGCGCTGCATCGTGCTGCAGCGGCCGGCGCCGTCCTCGGCTAAATGACCTTCGGGGGCACCCAGCGGCTCACCGCGTTGATGCCGGCTTGGCCTTCGGTGATGTCTTTCAGCACCGCTTTTCGGGCGCTGGCGGAATCCTTATTGCGGATGGCTTCGACAATCGGCCAATGCAAGATCGCATCGGTTTTAGCCGGACCGCCTTTTTGGCGCAACTCCAGATACGAGAGCCGTTCACAACGCTCTAGAACCCGCTGGGCCAGATCCACCAGCACTGAATTCTGAGTCGCGCGCGCCAATTCCACATGGAATTCCGTGTTGGCGGCGATGATTTTTTCATGGTTCGCGTGGGTTTTATAATACTCTTCGATATTGCGGGCCATGCGTTCCAGATTTTTCAGTTGCGGCGCGCGCGCCCGCAGCGTCGCCAATTCGGCAATCGCGCTTTCAATCACCAGCCGCGCCTCGAACATATCCTGAACCGCATGGAAGCTGAGCTCAGGCACGAAGTAGCCGTAACGCGGCACGACCTCCAAAATATGCTCGTTGTGCAGGCGGTTGCAGGCTTCCCGGTAGGGCGTGCGGCCAATCTCGCATTTGCGGCGCACCATTTGTTCGGATAGAAACGTGCCTTCTTCGATTTCTCCCTTGAGAATGCCATCTTTGATGGCATGGTAGGCGCGTTCCGCCATGGTGGCGGAACGCGAGCCATGTTTGCGCGTTTTGGGCATATCGGGATGGGCCGCCCGGGAAAATCCCCGGCTAGAGTCAGAGACTTCTAGATCATACTGGCAACCGGGCGGCGCCGCAACTTTATCGCGGGCCCGGACCGGAGCCACCCCGGTCATGCGCGTTCCAGCAGCACCGGATGCAGCGGCTCTAATTTCATCTGCGCTCCCACATTGCGGTTGCCCAGCCAATCCCGGTAGGTGCCTCCGTCCGCGATGCGCACCGTGATGGGAACCGACAAATAGTTGACGGCATTGATCAAGTGCCGTTGCTGTAAGCGCGCGCTCCGCCACTCCACGCCCCACGCCATTCGGCCGGTTCCGGCATCCAGCAGCGTGACCTCGGGATGTATGTCCGCCTTCGCCGCCAGGGCAAGCAGGCGCCCGCGCAAGGCCGCGCCGGGCGCAAATTTCGTCAGTGCCCCGGCATTCGCATGCTGGAGAATTTGCTGCCGCCAAGCACGGGATTTGCCATATTGATCGTATCGCATGGCATGGGGACCCAGAAGCGCGACGTGCCCGCCGTGGCGAGCCCACTGCAGGATCGCGCGCGCGGCGGTATCACGGATATATTCCGATTCCGGCAGCACCAGGAACTTCACCCCCGCGGGCATGCCCGCGGCCAGCTCGCGCTCGGAAACGAAGCCAACATCCAGCCCCGCCAGCGACAAGGCCTCATAAGCTTGCATCCAAGTTCGCATGTACGCCCGCGACCATATCATCGAGGTCATTGAATATAACAAATGCACACGGCGCGGCGTGGCGCAAAAGGCCAGCACTTCCCGTCCCAGCCGCCGTAAATCCAGGGCATTCTGGCCAATGGCCAGCACGCAATCCGGGCGGGTCAGGGCGCTATTATAGCCAAAGCCGTCGATTTGATTGGTGCGGTCCCAGGCCCAGATCGTAGTCGCGCGCTGGCCATGAATGGCCGCCTGCCACAAGGCTGTGCGCACATGCTCGGCCGGCACATGCACGCGGGCCAAGACGGCGTCATCAATAATATGGTTTTCAGAGTTATACAGCGGTTTGTGGGAAAGCGAAAACAGCAGGTCATTCCACAGATTGGTTCCCTGCCAACCAGCCGCCCAGCGGTGTCCCGGCCCCAGATAGCCGGAGCCGCCATCGTTGCCGGCAATCTGAGTGACTTGGCAGATCAGCTCGGGATCCACGCCCCAGCCCACCATCTGCCGGGTGTCGAAAAACCGCAACTGGGAGACTTTGGCATGGACCGGCAGCCGCGGCGCCCGCTGCCGGATCAGGCGCGCCAGCCAGCCTTGGTACGAGGCAAAGCGCTCCTGATTGAAAATGCACCAATCGTAAAACCGCGGGCCGTGGCCAGGCGCCGCGCCATACGGCGGGACATCGGCAAACGAGGCATACTGAGCGCCATAGGCTTGATTGAGCCGCTGGATGGTGCGGTGCGTGCGCCGCAGCCAGGCCTTCCATTTGGCCAGCGTATAGGGACTGGATTCGCTGGTGCGATAATCCGGCTCATTGGAAATGCAGACGCTGAACAAATGGCGATGGCTGGCAAAATTATCCATGAGCAGGCGGAAGTACTTTGCCAGAAAGCGCCGGGTCGCGGGCGCGTCAATATCATAGGGGACATATTCGCCGCGGCAACGGACAATTTCCGGATGTTGCTTCTCATACCAATCCGGTAAGGTATGTCCGCCCATGGCGATCAGATCAATGCCCACATTGTATTGCGCCGCCTGCCGCAAGAGCTGATGCAAGCCCGCCAGCACCCGGCGGTTGACTTTGCCGGGAGCGGGAAACAGCGTCTGCAGCGGACCCGTTCCGGTTTGCATAATGTTCGCCGCCAGCGAGGGATAGCGGAAGATCGCCTCCCGGGCCTGGGTGAAATAGCCGTAACCGGTAAAGAAGCCGGGCAGGGAATGATCCGCCGGTTGGCCTAGCTCCGGAGTCCAAAAGGCATCGCCTTGGATGGTGACGGAGGCTAAATTCGGAATGGGCGCCAGTTCGGCAAATTTCTTTCCGCGCAGCAGCTCGCGCGTTTGAGCCAGGGCGGTCTCCGTCATCCGTTCGGCAGCCAGCAATTCCCGCCGGGCATGGGCGAGGCGCCCCCAAGTTTCGTCCTGCGGCACGAATTCCAGGAACATCGAAGCCACATACGCGGCCAATTCTTGGTAATCGGCGGGGAGATGCCGGCTGCGGGCTTGCGCCAGAAGCTGGCGCAGTTCGTGCAGCAGTTGGCGCGTTCGGGCCGTCCCCTGGGGCAGGCCAAACAACCGCGCGCCCGGCACGGATTGCCCCAGCAGGGGCAGCGGGACGAGGCTCAGAGCGCAGCCGGCCGCCGTCCAGAGAAGAAACCGGCGGCGGTCCGCCGGGGCGTCCTCCGGCCGCGGGCTGTTTGCATCCAGGCCACGTGGTGACATCAAATTCGGCATGAGATTCTCCTATGTCAATTGAAATGGTTGCTGCGAGCGTGAATTCATTCGGACTCAAATCGCGGGGCGCCCAAGCGGAGGCAGCGGCCCTTTATGCCGACGGTTCCGGAACAGGCTTCTCTTTCATGCGCCGCGCTTCCCATTCCGTGGTCAGAAAGGTGCCGATGAGCACTAAACCTCCGCCCAACAGCTCCGAAGCCGTGATGCTTTCATGCAGCGTGACCGCCGACAACAGAACCCCAAACAAGGGCAACAAATAAATGGAGACGGAAATCTGACTCACGTCCAGCCGCTTCAAGACCCACATCCAAAGCACCATGGCCAAACCCCAGGCCACTGGTCCGAGCACCACGATGGCGCCCCATGCCGCCATGGGGTAGCCGCTGACGTCATAAAAAGGGCGCTGGCTCAGCCCGAGCGAGATGCCACCTATCGCGAGGCTGGCCACGGCATAGCTATAAACCAGCACCTCCAGCTCGCTGAATTGTTCCAGCAGTTTTTTGCTGTAAGTGTTGTAAAAGGCGCTGCCCATCCAGGCGATAAAGATCACGGCATTTCCCAGCAGCATAGCGCCGTGAAAAAAGCCGCCCCGCAGGTTGAGCCCCGAAATGAACACCGTGCCCGCGATGGCCAGGGCAAAACTGAGCCAGCGCACGCGCGTCATGCGCTCCCCCCGCATGGCCACCGCCATCAGTGCCGTGAGCAC
>JAKATS010000147.1 GCA_021818645.1 Acidobacteriota bacterium
GTGGCGTGGCATGCTGCGGATTGCCCGGTTGTTGCCCGCTCTTCTGGTGCTGCTCGCCCTGTTTGTGTTCGCCGCCAGTATGTTGGCCGCTGGCGGGCTGGTTGCCGTTATGAACTTCCGACGTATTGGTTTTCAAGGTTTCATTTGACATTTGAGAACTCCTTATTTGGTTCATCGTTGCTTAAGTTCAATATGATCCTTTCCGCGGAAGGTGGCTGTATACTTCTGCTCACGCATTCCGATATGGACGCACTGTTCGTTTCCCAAGGCTTCGCCGCACATACCTTCGGGCCGGGGGGATGGAAGGCGGGCTGGTGAGTCCCGTGGACGAGAGGGCGCCGCAAGGTGGATCGCTGTCACCCTTGCTGAGCTGTCTCATCAATGGGGAGAGCAGAATGAAAAAGTCAGGTTTGCGGCTTTGCGGCGAAACCATGCCGCGTGGTTTGCGGAATGGTGAGCGAAAGAAAAGCCGCATGATTGGGCGAATGAAACTGAATTTGGCTTTATGAGACAGGTTGAGACAGGTTCTCGCCACGCTCGGGCGCGCGGCCGGCATTGCATCATATCCGCAGCACAATTTTTCCCCCTGCCTGCCCCTGTTTCAGTTTTTCCAGCGCTTCGCCGGCTTTTTCCAGCGGCATTCCCTGCAGGGGTGGTGGTTTGAGCCTGCCCGTTTCCATCCGCTCAGCCAGATCTTCCAGGGCGTCCCGTGTGCGCAGCATGTTGGCGTTGCGGGCCTCGAGTTCGCGCCCCTGCGCCATTGCGGCCTCGGCGGCATAAAGGGTTGAAGCGAGTTTGCCGCCCGTTTTCACCCATTGCGCTCCGTCGGCGATTTTCGATGGGTCATGCACCAGGTCCAGCACCGCATCAAATCCCGCGGGCTGCCGCGCTCTCAGTTGCTTTTCCCACCCCGGTTGGGTGTAGTCCACAATTTCCGCCGCACCCAGTTCGCGCAGGCGCGCTTGTGCCTCGGCGCCGCGTGCCGTGGCCCACACCTTCGCGCCGGCCTGGGCCAGAAGTTGCACCGCATAGGTGCCCACTCCGCCGGTTGCGCCCATCACCAGAACCCTCTCTCCCTCCCGCGGTTGTAAAGCCTCATGGGCCGCCATCGCGGTCAGTGCCGGCGTGGGCGCCGCCGCCGCTGCCGCGAAGCTGACCCTTTCGGGTTTTTCCATCAGCAGCCCGCTTTCCTCGACCACCATGTATTCGGCAAATGCCCCGCCCAGCCAGGCCGAGCCGAATACTTCCTGTCCCGGAGTCCAGTTTTCGACATCTTCACCCGGGTTTAATACAATCCCCGCAAAGTCATTGCCCAGATAAAGCGGAAACTGCGGCTTCTCGATCCCCGTCCGGCCGTCGCGTATCTTCCAGTCCACCGGGTTCACCCCGGCGGCATAAACCCGGATCAGCACCTGGCTGGGCAGCGGCAGCGGCACGGGCCGTTGATGCAGTTCTCCCGGGTCGCCGAATCGGCGTATGGCGAAACCGTGCATCATCTCCGGCATGCGTAAAGGTTCTGCGGGCAGGCTGGCCATGGATCACTCCGTTATTTTGGGCAATACCGCATCCAGCCCGAGGGCTGGATGCGGCGCAATCCCTGCGGCGCGTAGCCTTGGCAGCCCGCGCCGGTCATGTTAGAAGCTGAAAACCAGGCCGATGGAAGGCTCGGATAATACAGTTCGTTTTCCGGTATTCAAAGGCTGCAATTCAAAATCGGGAGTGCGATAGACCAGGCCCCGGTACTGGATTCGCACGCCCACCCAGCGCACGGGTTTGATATCCACCCCGCCGCCGAAAACGAAAGTCCCCCGCGACTGGCCCAGCGCGCCCACCAGGCTGGGGAAGTTATGGGTGGGGCTGAAATGTACAAATCCCAGGCCGGCTTCCAGAAAGGGGTACAGGCCCGCGAAATGCGAAAACGTCTGGACGTAGCTGGCGGTGAACTGGTGTATGTCGCTCTGCTCGCCGAACAGGCCCGACCTCAGCCGGTAATCCTGCGTATTTCTGGCCCAGCCATAATCCAGCTCCAGTGCATTCCAATGCGTCATCTTGTACCGGTAGCTGATCAGGTAACCGCCGGTATTGTTCGCGCTTTGATCGAGCACTCCCTGTCCAAACTGATTTTTGGTGTAATCGCCGGTGAAGGATAGCGCGATGGTGGAATGGTCCATGCGATGGTGCACGCGGCTATGCCGGCGATGATGATGGCGGGCATTCGCCGTATGGCCGCGCGTATCCACCCAGGTATGAGTTACCGGATATTCCAGCCTCGCGGTTTGCATCTGGAAATTCGCCGGCGCTTTGAGTGCCGTCATTTTCCGCTTCCGCGCCGCCGCTTTTCGCGCCGTTTTTTCGCTGCTGGTTTGGTGCCATGACTTTGGATGATGGGTCCTGGCCGCGGCGCCCGTGGCCAGCGTTCCACACAACAGCACAAGCGTTGATAGCTTGATGAACATTATGGCTTCTGCTCCTGAATGAAGTATGCTTTCGGCCAGGCTGATTGATGTTGCAGGCCAGCACTGGCCAAAAGGGTTATAAAAAGGCAGATGCCATGCCCACACCTTATGTGGGGAGTACGAAAGGATCAATAACCGTAATTATGGTTAGCCCGATTAATATAATGTCCGGCGATTGGGTGCGCAGTTATGCGCAGCTTATCGCTGCGCATAAGCGATCCAGCGCTGCAGGGCCGCTTGCGCCTTTCCGCTCGCCAGCGCCTGCCGCGCCCGCGCGATCGCTTCCGGCCATTCCGCCACGGCGTTGCCGGCCAGCAGGGTGGCGGCTGCATTCAAAACCGTAATATCGCGCTGGGCCCGCAGCCGCTTCCCCGGCAGGCTCTTTTGATCGGCCTGCTGCTGCGGGTCGAGCACCTGCGCGATGATGCGGGCATTTTCTCCGGCATCTCCTCCGGCCAGATCGTCCAGACCCGCCCGCTCGATGCCCAGGTCCCGGGCGTCGAGCGTATAAGTTTTCACGCTTCCCTCCCGCACTTCGGAAATCCGCGTGGGCGCGGTGGTCGTTACTTCATCCAGCCCGTCTTCGCCATGCGCCACAAAGGCGCGCCGGGTTCCCAGGGCCGCCAGCGCCTCCGCCATTTTTGTGGTCAGCTCCGGCGCATACACGCCCACCACCTGCGCCTGTGCGCCGGCGGGGTTGCACAGCGGGCCCAGCAGGTTGAACACGGTGCGGAACCCCAGCTCCCGCCGCACCGGCTGCACCTGTTTCATCGCGCCATGCATGCGCGGAGCATATAGAAACGTCAACCCGGTCACCCGCAAACACTCCGCCGCCTCGTCCGGCGGCAAATCCACCCGCACCCCCAGTGCTTCCAGCACATCGGCGCTGCCGCAGCGGCTGGAAATGGAGCGGTTGCCGTGCTTGGCAATCCGCAGGCCGGCGCCCGCCGCCACAATCGCCGCTGCGGTGGATATATTAAAAGTCCCCGCCGCATCGCCGCCCGTCCCGCAGGTGTCCACCAGAGAAGAATCGGCCAGGGCTTCATGTCCGGTGCCGGTGGCGGCTACCGTGGCGTGCAGTCCCGGCCACGGAGCCGCCGCTGCTCGTATGGCCTCGGCGAACCCCGTCAGCTCGCCGCTGCTTTCGCCCTTCATTGCCAGCCCGGTCAAAAACGCCGCGATCTGCGCTGGACTGGCCGCGCCCGATAAAATCTCCTCCAGCGCCGCGCGCGCCTCGGCGCGGCTCAGTTCCTGCCGTGCGACCACCCGCCGTATGCTTTCAGCCAGCATAGTAATGATTGTAAGGGCCGGGGACCGCGCAGCAAGCGGCTCTTTCCCGTGACTGATGGTGGCCGCGGCGCTGCTGTGGATTTCTACGCTGGTTCAGTGAATGGCCGGCCCTGGATGGCCATTCGACCAATGACTGACTTTCACCATGAATATTGTGGCTTTTTCTTCAGGATCACGGGCGGCGATCACCGGCGATCCGGGCAGGTTGGCGCCCCAGCTGTGCGCCATGTTCAGGGGTTCAAAAAACATCAGGTGGGGATACCATTGCCTGGCCTGATCATTCAGATACTGTTGCTGCGACATCATGTAACACATGGCGCCGGGCTTGAGCCGTGGCAGTCGTCCCTGCCGGAAGGCTGCCGCAAGAGCGCGGGCAATCTCAGGCTTTGTTTTTCCCGCCAGCACCCATTTTGTCTTTAACAGATAAATGGGTGCGAAACTGGCGGCGGCCTGCGCATTGAAACAATTGGGGCTGCGCATTTTTGGATTCCAGAAATCCCAGCTGCCGGTGCTCTTGGCCCAGCTGCGCTCCACCAGGCAAAGAAACCCATTCTGGCCCGGCACGGCGACTTGGTAGCCCGTGCGGGTCAGCACCATGACTTCGGCGTGATTGGCGATCGCCGGCGGCGCTGCGGAGCGGGCCAGTGCAATCTCGGTTTTCGGGTTCGCGATCAGATATTGTCGGAGCGGAGCCATGCTCGCATAGCGCTGCTTCGAATTCGTAACTTTGGCGTGAAGACTCGCGCCCATCCCGGTCACGACGATCAGAAACAAAATTCCGGCAAACTTGCTTTGTATCATCGAATGATTCCGTTGCCTGCGGTGAATCGTAGCATAACAAAATTAGGCAACTATATACTTGACATACCGCGCAAATAGCCCTATGATTAGAGCATGAAAGACGTAAACACATTACAGGAAGCTATTCTTCACTTCGCCGATCACGTCAACTGCCACGCGCTGATGGTACAACTCCGCTGGCCGGATGGAAAGATCACCTGCCCGCGTTGCGGGGCAGAGAAGGTCACCTATCTTGCCAAGAATCGCGTTTGGAAATGCTATGCGAAGCATGAGAAGCCGACGTTCTCATTGAAGACGGGAACGATTTTCGAGGATTCGCCGCTTGGATTGGAGAAGTGGTTCCCGGCGTTGTGGCTGGTAGTGAATTGCAAGAATGGCATCAGTTCATGTGAACTTGCCCGCGATCTTGGCGTTACTCAGAAAACCGCATGGTTTATGGCTCACCGTCTTCGCTTCGCGTTGACTGACGGCGGATTCTCTCTACTGTCCGGCGAAGTTGAAGCCGATGAAACATTCATCGGAGGCAAGGCTCGCAACATGCATATTGCGATGCGTGAGCGTCGCATCACTGGAACGGGCGGCAAGGATAAGACTCCGGTAATGGGACTGTTGGAACGGGGTGGCAAGGTTCGGACCACTGTAATCGAGAATCGGAAGAAGAAGAAGAGTCTTCAGGGCGAAGTGAGAAAGCACGTTGAAGCTGGCTTTGCCTTGTACATGGACGCGCTGCTTTCATATAATGGGCTGGCCAGCGACTACGCATATCAAGTCGTTGACCATGCGGTTCAATACGTCGATGGTCGCGTTCACACAAACGGTCTGGAAAACTTCTGGAGCCTTTTGAAGCGCGGTATCAGTGGAACGTATGTGAGCGTCGAACCGTTCCATTTGTTCCGCTACCTTGATGAACAAACCTTTTGGTTCAACAATCGCAAAGAGGTGAATGATGCGGGGCGGTTCACATTGGCTCTTTCGCAGATCGCGGGCAAGCGGCTCACCTACAGACATCTGACTGGCAAGGAACCGGAGTTGCCCACCGCACCAGCAGTGAACTAAAACGACAGAACAGAGGAAAGAGAAAGGCTGGCTAACCCTTCCGGGTTGTTGGCCTTTTGCCTTTAAGAGTGGGCTTTTTGAATGGGACGGGAACCGCGCTTTTTGGAACTTTTAAGACAGTCTTTAATGCCCCGATGAACCGCTCACCGGCTTGTGGTCCTTCGATCATTTCGGGTCGTGGTCGCATCCTCTCCATCATGCCATAGACGACTGCCTTCTTGCTGCTCCGTACAACCGGCGCCGACATGAGGAAGGGCTCGGAACGCAGCCAGTCTTTTGGGAGACTGAGATTCCTAGAAACGAACATCACCTCTTTCCCCTCATGGCGTCCATTCGCGGCATAGCTAAGGCCGTAGGCTACGCGGCGGCATCGAGGATATAGGCCGTGTCGAACAGCGGAATAGTCGTAGGTAACCACCCAAGGCACTTCCAGTTTGGCAACTTCATGAGATAATTCCCGATGCCCATCAATCGTGTAGTTGTTCAAATAGAGGTCCTGTCCGTTTTCAATGTAGGGAGGGTCATAGAAGGCGAAACCGCTCTTCCCCAGGTTTGCTATTACCGTTTTCGTGAAGTCGAGAGCGTCCATCTGGTAGAGCCTTATCCGACTGCCGAACCGCCCGATTTTCCGAATTCTTTGAATCAGTTCGGGTTTGCCAAATCTTGCATCAACTCCCCATTCTCCGGTTTGCTCTTTTCCGCCGATTACTCCACCATCAATGATCCCAGATCGGTTTGTTCGATTGAGGAATAGCGCCGCAAACCCAAGGTCATCTAGTGCAGCCGAGTCTCGGTTTTCGTAGACGGCCCGTTGCCGTTGCCACTCTCGCATCGTGACCTTGGTCTTCTCGATGCGGCTGCATAGGTCTGTCGTGTTGTTCAGAACTGAATGCCAGAATGCAAACACTGGACGGCTGAGGTCGTTGATGTGAATAACTGAAGCGTACTCCTCAAGAAGAAGCGCCAAGGCGATTGCCGCTCCTCCGGCGTAGGGTTCCGCGTAGTGAACATCTTTCAGCTTGTTCTCTTCTAGCAGCCGCGTGACAGTTGGCACTAATCGGCGCTTGCCGCCGGGGTATCGAAGTGGCGTGTAGTAGGGCATCTCACTGCCACTATAGACGCTGGACTATGTTCTTGGCCAGCACTTTCTTATGGTGCCCAAATCGCAGTCATGAACGGCTGCAAATTTTCCCAATACGTTAGCAAATCGCCCGCCGCAGGAATGATGAAACGATTGTGGACATACTCATTCATCAGGGCTGTAGACGGTGCGAGAAAAGAATCCTTGTGGCACTGTTGGCGAACTGGGGCCGCTTGGGCAGTCGTCAGCTTATTCTTCGCAATCAAATCCGTAGTCACCGCCAGCAGCTTGGTGCTGAGCCTTTCATCCTTCGTGGTAAGGCTGGCTGATGCGATATGACAATCCGCACTCAGTTCAATGAACACGCGGAATAGCACACTCACAGCGTTTGTGAATGTCTCAACGTTGAGGCGTCGAAGTTCCTGCTCCATTACGCGGATACGGGGATCGGTGCCCTCCGTGTCAATAATGCTGAGACAGAAAACCCGGTAATAATTAGCGAGCAGGGCGAGGATATGACTCAGCATGAATACGCGTCAGGATTTCATCTCTTTAGCCGCAGCGGGGTCCGCTGCG
>JAKATS010000356.1 GCA_021818645.1 Acidobacteriota bacterium
GGCGGAACAATCATGACCGCGCCCAGCCGGCCGGCCTTGAGCGCGGCCAGGGCGCGGCCCTGGCCGGAATACATCACCGGCACAAACGTGCGGGCGTTGGCCGCGACGGCATAGAGCTTGCGCAGCAGCGGCACCGTTTCCGGCCCGTGGTCGAGCAGCACCACGCCCAGCTTCACGTTGCGGATATTGCCGCCGAAGGCATTGCCCAGCACCACCAGCTGCACCAGCGGCAGCACCAGGGTGACGATCAGCAGGGTCGGGCTGCGGAAAAACTTGCGCAGGTCGCGTTCGATAATCGCCAGGGCTCGGTTCATAGTTGGATCCCGCGATGCCGGCCGGTTGGTGTGGACTGGCTCCGGTTAATTCCGCGAATCTCTGTTCTCAAAACGGCGCCGTCCTCCCTATTCCCCCCCGAGCCGGCGCGGCATCGGCTTCATGCAGGCCGCGTCCGGTGAAATGCAGAAACACGTCGTCGAGCGTCGTGCTCTGGATGGAAAGCGTCTTGATTTCCACCCCGCGCCGGCGCGTGAGCTCCATCAGCGCCTCGGCGGCGGTGGGCCCGTGGTCGCTGAAAATCCGGTAGATCGCCTCGCCTTGTTTTTGCACCCGGTGCACGCCGGGCAAGGTTTCCAGCTCCGCTTCGCCGCCGGGCAAATCGGGCGCGAGCTGGGTTTCCAGCACGCTGGCCCCGGGCACGGTGGTTTTCAGCGCCGCCGGGGAATTGAGCACCACGATTTTGCCGCGGTCCACAATTGCCAGCCGGTCGCAGAGCCGGTCGGCCTCATCCATGTAATGCGTGGTCAGAAATAAGGTCAGGCCCTGCTGCTCGCGCAAATGGCTGATCATCTCCCAGACCGATAGGCGCGAGACCGGATCGAGGCCGGTGGTGGGCTCATCGAGAAAAAGAATTCTGGGCTGATGAATCAGCCCGCGCGCAATCTCCAGTCGCCGCCGCATGCCGCCGGAAAGCGTGCGCGCGTACGCTTTGGCCCATTTGCCCAGGTTGACCGATTCCAGCAGTTGGCGCGCCAGCACCTTGCGCCGCGCTCCGGCCATGCCGTACAGCCGGGCATGGATGGTGAGATTCTCTTCGCAGGTCAGGTCGGGATCGCTGGTCATGTTCTGCGGAATCACCCCGATTGCATCCCGCACCGCGTAAGGGGCGTGAACGATGTCGTGCCCGGCCACCGTGGCCGTGCCCGACGTAGGGTCAATCAGCGTGGTCAAAATCCGGATCAGCGTGCTTTTGCCCGCCCCATTCGGCCCCAGCAGACCGAAAATTTCACCCGGCTTGACGTCAAAGCTGATGTCATCCACCGCGGTCAGGGCGCCAAAGCGCTTGCAGATATGACGGACTTCAATGCCCGAGGATTCTTGCGGCGGTTGGCGGCTGTTTTCCATCGGATTTTTTATCAATCGAAAGTTGCCTGCCGGGCCGCGTCTTCCGCGGCGTCATTGTTTTCCCCGCGGCCGCGGCGCCAGCACCCAGCACGTCATCCCCAAAGCCAGTTCGCCTTTGGGGTTGGCGACCCGCACCCGGATCGCCACCGTGCGAATATCGCGCCGGGTGCGGCTCACGTCCCGCTGGGTGGCGAAGCCGGCTTCGGTGGTTTTGTAATCCACGCGCCCGGGAATCATCGCGCCCGAGGGCAGCTTCACCTTGACCGCCTCGCCCAGCGTGATCAGATCGGCCTGCGTCTCCGGCAGGTAGGCGTCCACCCAGGTGTCGTGCAGGTCGTAGATCGTGACCACCGGGCTGGCCGGGTTCACCACCTCGCCCGGATACGCCACCCGCAGATTCACCACCCCAGGCAGCGGCGCCAGCAGATTCGTCTGCTCCAGTTGCGCCTGGGCCAGCGCCTGATTGGCCTGCGCCTGCTTGAGTGAGGCCAGCAGCGCGTCCTGTTTGCCCTGCTGCGTCCGGATCTGCAGCTTTTGCGCCCGCGCATTGGCCAGCGCGGCCTGCGCCGCAGCCACCATGTGCTGCGCGCTGGTCACCGCGGCCTGAGCCGCGGCCCGCTGCGCCCGGCTTTCATCCAGTAATTGGCGTGAGTCAATGCCGGCCCGCGCCAGCGGAACTATGCGCCGGTATTGGGCCTCGACCTGCGCCAGGTTGGCCCGGCTCTGCGCCAGTTGCGCCCGCGCCTGGCGAACTTGCGCCTGGGCCTGCGCGATCTGGGCCGGCACCGTGGCCCGCAGCATCTCCAGTTGGCTTTCGCCCGCGCGCCATTGCTGATACGCCGCCGCCGCGGCGGATTGGGCGCCGCGATACGACGCCGATAATTCGCTTTGCTGCAGCACCGCCAGCGGCTGCCCGGCCGTGACCCGGGAGCCGGTATGCACGTTCATGCTGACGATGCGGCCCACGATCTGCGAGCTCACCACCACCACCCGGCCGTCCACAATTCCGGTCAGGATCAACTGCCGCGCGGGAGGGTGAAAATACCGCCATAGGCCCCAGCCCAGCAAAGCCGCGATCACCGGGATGATGAGAACCCTCAGCCGCTTTTTCATAAAACCATTGTCCTATTAAATGATTGAATGGATCAATCAATTGTGGAATGAAACGCACATCGCACTTTGCTGCCTTGGTCCGGGCCTGATCCGGCTTTGATCCAGCTCAGGTTCGCTACATTGGTATATGCCGTTTTTTCCACGGGTCAATTTCGGATTGGCCCTCATTTTCACCGGAATGGCGTTGCCGCTGGCCGGCCAGGTCCGGGCGAAACCCAAAACCGTTCCTCCCTCCGGCGCCGGCGCTGCGCATAAAATTTCAACCCTGCGCCAGCGGGTTACGGTGCGCGCCTGGCTGCACCGGCGCAAAATCGAGCCGGTGCCGGTCGCGGTTGCGAAACTCGGACGCCGACGGCTCGGCGCGTCCGCGCCGGTCAGTCTGGATAGCGTGCTGCATCAGCTCTCCAGCCTCGACAACTTTCGCGATATCAGTTCGCTGGCCGCCCACCCCACCACCCAGGGCATCTCGTTATTGGGCATTGGCTCGAGCGGCGCCAGCCGGGCCCTGGTATTGCTCGATGGGCTGCCGCTCAACGACCCCTTTGGCGGCTGGGTGGACTGGCTGCGGGTTCCAGTGGCGGCGCTGGCGCGGGTGACGGTGGTTTCGGCGGGCGCTTCCGCGCTGTACGGCAACAATGCCCTGACCGGCGTCGTCAGCCTGCGCACCTATCCCGCCACCAGCCGGGAACTGCGCCTGCGCGCCGGCGGCGGCGGCGAAGGCATGGGTTTCAGCCAGGGTCTGGCGGCCTGGGCCCGGCGGAGCTGGGGCGCCCGGCTCGCATGGAATCAACTGAACTTTGCCGGCTATATTCCCGCCGCGCAGCCGGGAAGCGTGGATACCCGCGCCGGCGTGCGCGCCCTCGATGCCGCACCCGAATTTTTATGGATGCCCGGTTCGCGCCTGATTTTCCGGATCGGAGGGGAAAGTTTTGGCGAACATCGGGCCAACGGCACCCGGCTGGAATCCAATGCCAGCTCGCTGCGGCAGTTGAATCTGCACGCCGATCTGCGGGCCTTTGGGCTCTGGAGCGGCAATGGGTTTTATGAAGGCGATGATTTTGGTTCCACCTATGCCTCCATCGCCGCTGATCGCAATTCCGAAAAGCTCGCGCTCTCGCAGCACGTCCTGACCCTCGCCCGCGGCGCCGGCCTCAATGAATCTTTGCCCCGCTGGCATGGGATTGCCGGTTTCGCCGGCGGTTCCTGGATGCTGGTTTCCGCCGTGGACGATGAAATCGCGCCGCTGGCGCCGCCGGCCAGCCGCGCGCAGAATCATTTTGGCCGGCAGCAAATTCAGGGAGTGTATGCCGGCTTTGATTACACTCCTGCGCCCGCCTTCTGGCGTCCGGCCTGGGGCAGTCTGGTCATCGCCGCCCGCACCCGTCTCGATCAGTGGCGCAATTATGATGCGTTCCAGACCATCGGCGTGCACCCGCAGCCGTTTTCCGCCCGCTCCGCATCCGCGCTGGACCCCAGCCTGGGCTTGCAATGGCAGCCGCTGTCGCGCCTGCGCCTGCACGCCGCGGCTTATACATCATTTCGCGCGCCTACCCTGAACGAGCTGTATCGCCCTTTTCGGGTGGGCAATATCCTGACCCTGGCCAATCCCAATCTCTCCGCCGAACGCTATCGCGGCCTGCAGGCCGGGGCCGCCTGGCAGGCCGGCACGAATTTGCATTTCAGCTCAACCTGGTTCAGCGGCCGGGCCAGTAACCTGGTCGCCAGCGTTACCCTTTCAACCACCCCGCAGTTGATTACCCGGCAGCGCCGGAATCTGGGCCGCATCGCCGCGCAGGGCTGGATCACCGCGGCCCGCTGGCGGCCGCGCCCGCACTGGCGGCTTTGGCTCGACTATACCCACCAGAATTCGCGCGTGATCTCCGGCCCCGTGCCGTTAATCGGCCTTCGCACTCCGCATGTTCCCGCCAATGCCGCTTCCGCCAATCTGCTCTGGCATGGGCGCGGCTGGCGGGCTTCCATCCTGGAACGTTTCGGCGGCAGCCAGCCGGAAAACGACCTCAATACCCTGCGGCTGCCCTCGTTCTGGACCACCAGCCTGTTTATTTCCCATCGCCTGCCCGCCTGGGCGCATGGCGCCCGGCCGTATCTGGCGGTGCAGAATCTCTGGGATCGCCGCTTCCCCGTGGCCCTCACGCCGAGTGCCGAACTCAACGCGCCGCGATTATGGATGCTGGGCGTTGTGTATAATCTCGGCAAATATTGAAGGAGACTGATCCAGGATGATTGAGCCCGGTCGCGGGCTTTGTCATTCGTTGGCATGTTACATGCTCGCTGCGAAATTTTATTTTGGAGTAGAAAATATGCGTCGCAGGCAATGGCTGTTGTATCGTCGTGTCGCGTAATTTTGCCGCGCCTTCAATCAGGCATTTCGGTTCCGGCGTTAGCCGGGCTTCCAGCCGTTCTTGCTTTATGGCTTCGAACTGTACGGCGGAATGTCGAGGCCGAATCTAGCTTGTTCCTTCACCGGCCTTATATTATTCGTGAATGGTTTCATCGTGCAAGGGAAGAGCGGTGTGCAGGTTCACCTGGCGCAGGTTGCGCCGTTTTTGTCCCGTTCTGTGGTTAACGCCGCTTTGGGTGTTGCTGGCCGCCTGCCATCAGGCAGGTATGGTCGCCGGTCCCGCGGGGGCGCGGTCCGCTCCTCAGCCGATTACGGTGGACGCGGCCATGGCCAACCAGACGCTCGACGGCTGGGGAACCAGCCTGTGCTGGTTCGCCGAAGGAGTGGGTGGCTGGAGCAATGCCGCCAACCGGGACGCTCTGATGACGGCGCTGTTCGATCCCGGTTCCGGACTGGGTTTGAATTATCTGCGTTATAACATCGGCGGCGGCAACGATCCGCTCTGCGGGCAGCCCGGCCATAACGCCTGCATTGCTCCCTGGTATCACAACATCCCCGGCTACGAGCCTTCGCCCGGCGCCTACGACTGGACGCAGGACCCGAACCAGCGTTGGGTGCTGGCCGACGCGATGTCGCTCGGCGCCGACCTGGCCGAGGCCTTTTCCAACTCGCCGCCGTATTGGATGACCAATAGCGGCACTTCGGAGGGCGGGGTCAACGGCGCGCCCAACCTAGCCTCTGGATATTACGGCACCGGAGCGGACAGCTTCGCGAACTATCTGGCCACGGTGGCGCAGCATTTCAGCCAGGATTGGGGGATTCGTTTCCATAGTCTGGAACCGATGAACGAGCCGGGTCAGAGCTGGTGGACTGCGGGCGATACCAAGCAGGAAGGCTGCGCCTTCGATGCCGCGGAACAGGCTGGGACGATTCAGGATTTGACCGGCGCATTGGGGCCGCTGGGGCTGGCTACGCAGGTATCGGCCATGGACGAATACCAGGAAGGCACGCTCAATTCGAGCGCCAACACCGCGGCCGGCGATTTTTACGGCTACGACGGCACGGCCCGGGGCGACATTGCGTCCCTGAACACGCACGCCTATCAGTCCACCATCGGCAGCGTGGCGCTGTACACTTCGGCCCTGCGCTATGGCAAGCGGCTGGGCGTCTCGGAATGGGGCAGCGGGGACGACACCGGACAGGATCTGTCGGAGCAAATTCTCGCCGACATGTATTTGACCCGGCCATCCGCCTGGACCATCTGGCAGCCCGATTGGCCGGGCTTGGTCCATATTGATTACAGCAATCAATCGTTCACCTACAACGAGGCCTATTATGTTTTCGAGCAGTTCACCAAATTCATACGGCCCGGCTTTCAATTCCTGGCCATTTCCGACCCGCAATCGCTGGCCGCATACAATGCCCGCACCCAGACGCTGGTGATCGTATCGGCCAACTGGAGCGGCAGCGACCGGAGTTTGAATTTCCAGCTCGACAATTTCAATTCCCTGGGCGCCCAGGCGCAGGTGTATCAAACCTCGGCCTCGGAAAATTTTGCATCGCTGGGCTCTGTCTCGATCGCCAACGGCGGTTTCAGCTACAGCGCCGGTCCGGATTCGGTCACCACGTTCGTGCTTTCCGGCACGGTGTATGCCCCTGCGGCCGGTACGGTGAACGACAATGCCATCGGCAGCGGGCTGGATCAGTTCAACTACTCGGGGAACTGGAGTTATAACAACCAGCAACCGGGCGCTTATGACAATGACGACCATGTGAGCAGCACGACCAATGATTCCTTGACCTTCCAGTTTCAAGGGCAGCAGGCGCGCTATTATGCCTCGCTGGCGCCCGACGGCGGCATTCTGGCTTTTTCCGTGGACGGGGGGCCGGAAACCTATGTGGATACCTATGCGCCGGCGCCTTCAAACAATGTATTTTTGTTCGCCACGCAAACTCTGCCCCAAGGAACGCACACGCTCACGGTGCGGGTGACCGGCTTGAAGAATCCCGCCTCCAGCGGCTACAACGTGCCGGCCGACCGGATTGACGTGGTGGGCAGTGTAGGCGAGGTTGGGCAGGGCATTTATAAATTGGTGAATGAGCAAAATGGCCGGGACCTGGAGGTGAACTCGGCGAGCTTGGCCGACGGCGGCGCGGTGGATACTTACACCGAAGTGCCGGGAGCCAATAACGAGCTCTGGAACCTGATGGCTGCCGGCGACGGATCCTACCGGATCGTCAACGTCAATAGCGGGCTCGACCTCGAGGTCAGCGGCGCCGGTACCTCGAATGGCG
>JAKATS010000287.1 GCA_021818645.1 Acidobacteriota bacterium
CCTCGGTTCACCTGGGGCTCAGCGAACTCCAAAACAGGGAATGCCGCGCCGGTTGGCTACGGCTGAGCGCAGTCCAAGCTAAAGCAGGTTGTCCCAGCACTCGCAAGAGCGGTGGGACCTCCGGCGGCAAGGACCTCAAAAGCCCGGCTGGTCGAGGGCGGTTCCATTGCCTGGGATTCAGAAAAACCCCGGGAGCCAGAAGCCTCCCGATTGGCAGCGAATAAATAATCCAAGCCGAGTCAAAGCCCAGCCGGCGCAAGCCGGCCTTGGTCAGGCAAAGCGAGGATCCGCGGTTAGCTGCTGGTCGAGGATTGCGGGCACTCGGGGTTTTTCATTTAGACTCAACTGAAACGAATCTGCGGCGATACATCCGGATTACATTGCATATTTAGATCGAAGCTGGATGCAACGGCAAAGTAATAAAAGTGGCCCCGCCTCATTTCTTCTGCTTACACTGATGGAATGATCTGTCCCGCGTGTCAATCTGACCAGGGCCCCGATGCCCGCTTCTGCTCCCGCTGCGGCACGGTGCTGTCGGCTGCTCCGGCTACTGTATCTGCCTCCCCGTCATCCGGCGCGAAAACCTCCGCCATCGCGGGCCGTCTCGGCGCCGTGCCTTATTCCGTGGTCGGCTATGAAATGCAGGCCGCGCAATTGCAGTTAGGCGCGGGGCAGGCCGTTTTGGCTGAACCGGGAGCGCTGCTCTATATGCGCGGCGACGTGCAGATGCAGACCGGCACCGGCGGCGGGCTGATGGCCGGGTTCAAGCGCGCCCTCGCCGGCGATTCGTTTTTTCTCACCCAATTCTCTTCCAGTTCCTCCGGCGAGTTGGCCTTTGCCGCGCCTTATCCCGGCACCATTCATCCCGTCGAGATCGGCTCAACCGACTGGTTATGCCAGCGCCATTCCTTTCTCTGCTGCAGCCCGGATGTGAGCGTCACCATCGCCTTCACGCAAAAGCTGGGGTACGGCATGTTCAGCGGCGAAGGGTTCATTTTGCAGAAGCTCACCGGCCAGGGCTCGGCGCTGGTTCATGCGGGCGGGCATTTTATGCGGATGGAGTTGCAGGCGGGCGAGGAAATCCGCATTGATACCGGCAGCGTCGTCGCGTTCGACAGCCGCATCGCCTATCGCATCGAGTTCGTCAAGGGCTTTAAAAATGTGCTGTTTGGCGGCGAGGGCCTGTTTTTTATCGTCCTCACCGGCCCGGGAACGGTCATCCTGCAAACCTTGTCTTTTGACCGTCTGGTGAGCCGCATCGCAGCTCAGGCCGGGAACCAATCCGGCCAGGCCGGCATGGAAGTGGCCGGGCTGGGTGCATTAGGCGGAATTCTGGGCGGGGTCCTGGGCGGCGGCGGTGGAAACAGCGGCAGCTTTTAATTGATGGCGTATTAACGCAGCTCTCCGCCCAATGCGGCCAAGGTCGCGCGGATGCGTTCCGCTCCGGCCTGCACTTCTTCATCCCGCAGGGTGCGGTCGGGCAGTTGCCACCAGGCCCGCAGCAGCAGGTTTTTCGCGCCGGCGGGTATCGGCTGGCCGCGGAAAATTTCCACCGGGCGCCACGCGCTTAACCCCGGCAGTTCCAGTTTTTCAATCGCCGCGGCAATGCGCTCCCACGTGACGGCTTCCGGAAAGACACAGGAAAAATCCCGGCTGGCGGCGGGAAAGCGCGAGGGCGGCGCAATCCCCCGCGCCGCCGGCCCTTGCGCCAGCAGCCATTCCAGATCCAAGTCGCAAACCCACGGCGCGGTGCGGAATTTCCAGCCTTGCGCCAGCCGGGGATGGATCTGGCCCAGCCCTCCCACCCAGCGGCCGTCGGCCCGGATTTCAGCGCTGCGGCCGGGGTGCCAGATGCTGCCCTGCGCCGGCTGGTATGTACGCCGGCCCAGGTGAAAGCCGGCCAGGATCAACTCTGCCGCCGCTTTCAGGTCGTAAAAATCAAGGGCTCGCCGCTCCCGCCAGGCGCCTTCGCCGCCCGCCGGGCCGTAGCCGCCAAACCCCAGCCGGCGGGTTTCGCGAATTTGCCTTCCCGGCTCATCGCCGGTTTCGCAGCGCTGATAAATTTTGCCGATTTCAAACAGGCGCGCCGCCTCCAGCCCGCGGTTCTGGTTGTGCAGCAGCAGCTCCAATAGCGCCGGCAGGCTCGAAACCCGCAGCCAGGCTTGTTCTTCGTTCAGCGGATTTGTGACCTCGACCGGCGTCAATTCCGCCGCGAATTCAGTGCAATGCTCCCGGCGGTCGAAGCTGAGCGACATGGCTTCGCTGTATCCGGCGCCCAGCAGCTTTTGCCGCACCATTTTTTCCCGCAACTGGCTGGGCGTGATTCGCACCGAACCGGAAAACGCGGGCAGCTGCGGGATGATGTGCTCATAGCCCCGGATTCGCGCCACTTCCTCGGCCAGATCCGCCTCGATGCGCACGTCCGGACGCCACGAAGGCACCCGCACCCGCCACACTCCGGCCGCGGCATTTTCCAGTTGAAAGCCCAGCCGGCGCAATATCTGTTTCACCGTTTCGGTGGGGGGGGTATTGCCCAGCCATTGCTGCAGGAATTTTTGCCGCAGCTCGATTTCCGCCGCCTTCCACCGTCGCGGATGCACATCAATCAGGCCGGCCAGGACGCGGGCGCCTCGAGCCTGGGCGCGCGCCGCGATGCGGTCGGCGGCCAGCGGCGCCGCCTCGGAATCGGCGCCCCGTTCGAAACGATGGCTGGCGTCGGTGTGCAGGCCGTGCCGGCGGGCGCTGCGGCGAATTCCGGCAGGCTCAAACCAGGCGCTTTCGATCACCGCCCGCCGGGTTTTTCCGCTGATCGCAGTTTCCAGTCCGCCGATGATGCCGGCCAGCGCCACCGGGCGCTCGGCATCGGCAATCACCAGATCGCCTGGCTCGAGAATGCGTTCCACTTCGTCCAGGCACAGCAGTTTTTCGCCGCTGCGGGCATAGCGCACGCGCAGTTCCCCGCCCCGCAGTGTGTCGAGATCAAAGGCGTGCGTCGGCTGGCCGGTTTCAAACAGCGTGTAGTTGGTCAGATCGGCCAGATGATGAATGGGCCGGGCGCCCATCTGCGCCAGGCGGTGCTGGATCAGCTCCGGTGAGTCGCCGGCCTTGAGCTCATCCAGAACCCGGGCGCAGTAGCGGGCGCAGGCCTCGGGCGCATCAATATGAACCTGCAGCGCCGCGGCCGCTGGTGCGGAAATTTCCAGTCGCTTGAGGTCGGGCTCGCCCGCGCTGGCGGGATGATGAGTTAAGGGCGCCAGCGCCTGTTCAAACAGCGCCGCAATTTCCCGGGCCACACCATAATGGCCCAGGCAATCGGGGCGGTTGCTGGTAATCTCCAGGTCGAGCACGGCCTCCTGGCCCTGGCCTTCAAGCGCCGCTACGGCAAGTCCGGCCATGGTCAGCTGTTCGGCCAATTCTTTTTCATTTACCGGCCAGTTCACGAATTCCCGCAGCCAGGCTAAGGCAATGCGCATGGCTCAGCCCTCCTCCGCGGTTTCCGCAAATTGCTCGAGGAAGCGCAGATCGCCGGAGTAGAAGCGCTGGATATCATCGAGCCCATATAAGATCATGGCCATGCGTTCCACCCCCATGCCGAAGGCGAAACCGCGCCATGTGCCGGGTTTATAAACCGGATTTTTCCCCGCCACCGCCCGGAACACCTCCGGGTGCACCATGCCGCAGCCCAGCACTTCAATCCAGCCCGTATTTTTGCAGGTGCGGCAGCCTCCGCCCGCACAGGCAAAACAAGATGCGTCCATCTCCGCGCTCGGCTCGGTAAAGGGAAAATACGAGGCACGAAACCGGGTGCGGGTCGCGGCGCCAAACAGGGCGCGGGCAAAGTATTCCAGCGTGCCTTTTAAATCGGCAAAGGAAAGGTTTTCATCCACCGCCAGGCCTTCCACCTGGTGAAACATGGGAGAATGCGTGGCGTCGGGCGCATCCCGCCGGTAAACCCGTCCCGGCACCACCACCCGCAGCGGCGGCGCTTGCTCCTCCATTACCCGGATCTGCCCTGGCGAGGTGTGGGTGCGCAGTAATTGTCCGGGCAGGCCGGGTCCCAGATACAGTGTGTCCTGGTCATCCCGCGCGGGATGGGATTCGGGTATATTGAGCGCGTCAAAGTTATACCACGCGCTCTCCATTTCCGGCCCTTCCGCCCGTGAATAGCCCAGGCCGTGAAAGATTCCCAGGATCCGCTCGGTGATCTGGGTCAGGGGATGGCTGGCGCCGCGCAAAGCGCGGGCCGGCAAGGTTACATCCAGGGTTTCGGACGCCATTTGCGCCTGCAGCCGCGCGGCTTCCAGCACCGCCTCTATCCGCGCCAGCGCCGCTTCCGCTTCTCCCCGAAAATGGTTGAGCTGCTGCCCGATGAACTTCTTGGTCTCTCCAGGCGCGGGTTTCAGCCACTGCTCGTTCAGTTGCGCCAGCAGGCCTTGTTTACGCCCCAGCCACCGGTCGCGAAAGGCCTGCAGCTCGGCGGCGTTGCCGGCCTGCGCGATTTTTTCCATGCTTTCCGCCTCCCGCAGAAACTGCCCGCGGTAGGTGGCCAGCTGCGCTTCTATCCCCTCCGGGCTGGCCGGCAGGGAGACGATCTGCGGGTGATCCGGCATCAGTACATTATTGAGCATGACGGGTAATGCATGACAAAACCCGTGGCACTGGTTGCATAAGCTGATCCCGGATTTATGTAACCAGTTCTGGACGAATGCCCCGTCACGCCGTGAGCGGCGCGATGGGGCATTCGTGGAAATTAAAGTAGCTGCGGCGGTCCGGAATCTTCAGGCTGCGGGCGTGCGCGCCAGTGCAGCACGGGCCTGGCTGGCTAGGGCCGCAAATCCCGATGCGTCCTGGACGGCGATATCGGCCAGAATTTTGCGGTCCAGTTCCACCCCGGCCAGCTTGAGTCCATGCATGAACTGCCCGTAGGTAAGCTGGTGGGCGCGCGCTCCGGCATTGATGCGGGCAATCCACAGAGAGCGGAACTGGCGCTTGCGCTCCTTGCGCCCGCGGTAGGCGAACTTCAAGGCGCGCTCGCTGGCCTCTTTGGCCGACCGGTAGAGCTTGCTCTTGGTGAGGAAAAAGCCGGAGGTAAGATCTAAATACTTTTTGCGGCGCTGCCGGCGATGGCTGCCGCGTTTGACTCGAGGCATCGTTTTCTCCCGTCCGCTGGTGAGCGGCGTTATCCATTGCCCGGCCGGGCACGATTAAGCCCGGACTCAGGTCTCGCCGGCAATGCAACCGCCGGCGTGAGCTCTCCCTGGCCTGCATGGCCAGGGGCCCGGATACCAGTTTTCCTGGCACCTTTAACATTATATATTATTGAAACGATTAATTTTGCATTGCCGGCGAGTCAAAAATAGCATCGAAACTCCTGACCGCCATTTAGATTTTAATCCGCGGATCGAATGGATAATGAATCGCTTCAGTAATTTCAAATTCCGCTGCCTGCCGGTGTGATGAATTGAAAAGATAATTGTTTGTCTCCGGAACGATTACGCTTGGCGCCTGCAGAATAATGCTTTCGTTTTTTTGGAGCCATGCGGTGCCCAGACCGCGTGTTATATGCAAATGAGCTTTCCAATCTTCGGGTAATGCTTGCACATGAATGAATGGTATAGCGCAGTCGGGTCCTTCAATTTTTAATAATGTGTATTCGGAAGGTGTATCGTTGGCGCTTGTGTGTACGCAGGCTTCAAGCAATGCGGCGGCGGGAGATTCAGCTAAATATGCGATTCGATAACCAGCGTAATGCCAGCGCCCTGCGGCTTTGAGGCCGCCGATTCCGCTCAGATCGCGGTGACGGCTGATCCTCCATAAAATCATCAGACAAACATGCCTTCATCAATCTGAATGAGCAGCTCTTCAACCATACGGCTGCCTGTATCTGTTTTAAGTAATGAAAGCGGCGTCCGATTGTCGAGACGTGGGTGGGGTTTCCGTAGCCAGGCAAGGGCGCGCACCCTGTTTCCATAGATAGTTTCCGTCAGGGACAGGACTCGAATGACGCGTAAAACCCGATCCGATTCCTCAATCGTCAGCTTTTCTCCCCGCGAGCGGCGATGTTGCAGGGTGCGGGATGAAATCATTACAGCATCAATTTCTGTCCGTTCTAAACCCAGGGCAATGAGCCGTTTGATAATTGAAGGGGCCAGCCGCTCTTCCACAATGCGAAGAATGTCACCTTCCGTGGCGGGTGGCTGTCGTCCAAGCCAGTCCCCAATCTGGGCATTTGCCGTATTCACCACCTACATTATGCCATATCATTTTCGGCAAAATGTAGATTCCGGCAGTTTTATATAAACCTACGGATTGAGTCTCTGATTAGGGACTCATGACCAAAAACAGGATAGAGTCGTGGTCCAGCCCGGGAAATGGATGCGAGGCACAAAACCGGCTTCGCCATTCATACGCCGCCAATCTATTCGTAGGGGATCATGCGGGCGACCCTCCGCTGATCCGCCGGGCTGATGAGGGTGTCCGCATCCAGTTTGCGTTTGCGCTTGGTGGTTTTGGTGGTCAGAATATGGCGGGCAAAGGCATGGCCGCGGACAATTTTGCCGCTGCCGGTCTTGCGAAAGCGCTTGGACGCGCCCTTATGCGTTTTGAGTTTCGGCATGCTTGTTTCCTGTTTTCGCAGCGGGTGCGGCTTTTTTGGGGGCCAGAATGGCAGTCAGGGTGTTGCCCTCCATGCGGGGCCGGAACTCGACCTGGGCGGCCGCGTCCACATCCGCCAGCAGGCGGTTAATCAGCGCGAACCCGATTTCTTTGTGCGTAATTTCCCGGCCGCGGAAGCGGACCATGGCTTTGACCTTGTCGCCCTCGCCCAGAAAACGCACGATATTGTTTTTTTTGAACTCGTAATCGTGATCGTCACAGTTGGGGAAAAACTTGATCTCCTTGATGACGATGTTTTTCTGATGCTTGCGCGCCTCGCGCGCCTTCTTTTCCATCTGGTACTGGTATTTGCCGAAATCCATGATGCGGCAGACCGGAGGCTGCGCCGTCGGCGAAACCTCCACCAGATCCAACTGGCGCTGGCGCGCGACCGCCAGCGCTTCCTGCGGCGGCATAATGCCCAGTTGCTTGCCTTCATCATCAATCACGCGAATTTCCCGAGCGCGTATGCGCTCATTGATTCGGGTTC
>JAKATS010000358.1 GCA_021818645.1 Acidobacteriota bacterium
TGGCCCGCAGCGCCTGGCGAAACCTGGCTATGGCCGCGGCGGGCGGTCCCCGTTCCAGCGCGATTTGGCCCAGATGTTCATAGTCGTAAGCCAGGCCGGATTCAAGGCCCAGATCGGCGATAAATTCCCGGCGTGCCATTCGATATCGATGCCGCCGCTGCAAGATGATACCGAGCAGATAATGAGCGAAGGGCAAGCGCGGATTTCGCGCCAAGGCACGATGCAGCAAGGGCAGGGCCCGCGTATCCTGCTGCAGATTGACGTAGGCGCGCGCTTCGATCAGCATCAAGGCGGGCGTGCCCGCGCCCACCCGCGATAGCCGGCGCAAGGCCTGGGTGGAAGTTCGAGAATGATGGCTTTCTCCTGCGGCAATGGCCAACGTATAGAGGTAACTCACCTGGCGCCGTTCTTGCGGCCATAGCGGCTTAAGGTTCCGGTATGCGGCCGGATAGCGAAGCCGGAAAAATTCACACAGCCCCAGCAGATAGCGGGCCCGGGTGGACGAGGAATTCTGTTGTAAATAAGCGCGGAAATGCCTGGCGGCGGCACCATAACGATGGCGATGATAGTTCACCAGCCCCAGATCGAGCTCGATGCCGGACAGATGCGGGGCCAGTTGAATCGCCTGCCGGAGATCGCGCATGGCCGCCGGCCAGCGCCGTTGCCGTTCGGCGATGATGCCCAGGTTCACCCAGGCGCCCGCCTGCCCGGGATCTGCCTTGAGAACCTGATGAAAATCCCGGCGCGCGCGCGCATACCGGTGCTGGGCCAAGGCTTGCGCACCGGCCATAAACCACTGCCGCGGTGAACGGGCCTGTCCCCGAGCAGGGCCGCTCAAGCTTCCGGCTAGCAGGAAAATATAAAGCCCGCGGCTCATACAGCTATCTTCGCATCCATGGCCGCAGGAGGGTGCCGGCCAAGCGATCAGCCCGGTTTAGCCGCGCTTTTGCTGTCGGGCCATCCTGAAAATTATGCGCAAAATGGCCCTCCCCTCGGTCAAGAGAAGCAGTTTTACTAAGGAGTCACCCTCGCCGCGCGGGTTTTAGCAGCGGCCAACTGGGGCTGCGCATGTGCGCGCCGCAGATAAGGCCGCTGCGGAGTCAGTTCGAAGGGCATTTTTTCACGGGCATCGAGCAGCGTCACCGGCGGCGCCTGAAACAGCGTGGCTGCATCATTCCAGGGATTCACCAAAACCCGGCTGCCCAAAGACAGCGCGGCGATCTGTGTGAGAGAAGTCAATTGCAGAGGGGGCGCCATCCGCAGCAATGGCTCCAGGCCGGCCTGGCGCGAGGGATGGCGCAGGGCATCACCAAAAAAGCCGGGCGCCATCAGGTGTTTCAGATGCTTGGCGCGTAACCGCATCATGCGCAAAAACAATCCGGCCTGACCGAGCTGGTTTTTATACGGCGAGTTTTCCAGCAGTTTCAAGGTTTCGGCGGCCACGGCCCGGCGGTCACGCGGATCCTGGCGCAGGCGGAAGCGGGCAAACACTTTGGAGTTGGGGATCAGCATGCGGTCAAAGAAAGCATATTTTGTGTTCAAGGGCGAGCCGGCCACGATGGTTGCCAGTTCATGAGCCAGTACCATGGCCAGCGAGGGTTCATTGGGCAGTACGTCAATCATGCCGCGGCTCAGTACGATGGTGTGGCCCACAGTGAAGGAGACCATGGGCGTGGTCAGCAGCACGCGGCAGCGGACGGCGGGCTCGATGTCGAGATTATTGGTGACCTCAATATTGTTGACCACAGTGGCGAGCAATGTATCCACGGGGCCCGGTGGCGCCAGCATGCCGGCTTTCTGCAGCTTGCGCAAAACATTGTTTTCCGCTTCCCGCTGCCAGATTCGCTGCGCCTGAATGGGCGAATAGGCCTGCTGGCCCCGGGCACGATCGCGCACTCCGCCCTCAATGATCATTTGGGAGGCTGTGCTTTGCCGTTGCAGCTTACCCAGACCGTAACCCCACAGCCGGGTGACAGCGCGGAAGGCGGTATGGCCGGCCAGGCCAAACCAGCTGGTATTGCGGATCTTGGTTTCTTCGCTGTAAACAAAAGCCGGAACCCACAGCCCGGGCCGCACATTCACCCGCCAGCTGTCGAAATGGAAATAACGTCCGAAAAATGGCTGAGGCGTAAAAATGCCATTGAAGCGCACCAGATGATCGTGGCGGGCTTCAATCCAGATGCGGCCCTTGAAGCCATCATGCAAACGCATGCGCGGCCGCACGTTAAAAACGAAACAGCGCACATTGCCCAGAAAATCCTGGCGCACGTAGCGGAAATGGTAATTCGCGGCATTGAAGCGGCCGGGATCGGGAAACAACATGGCTAAAAATCCGGACGATTTGTAATGCATTGAATACAGGCAATGCAGTGCTTTCAACGGGCTGGATCCGCAGCCGCCATGGTGCAGATACGATTGTTCTTCCAGCAGCCCCGGTTCCAGTTCCAGTGCGCCGAGGTAATAATGATCACCGGTTGGCACCATGCCGAGCCGGCGAGTGGGCCGCATGGTTTGCACATAAGTTTCAACCAGCGGATGAAAACGCAGCAGGGAATGCAGCAGATTCTGTTCCTGTTTCGCCATGGCCTGGATCACCTGGCGGGCCGGCAGTTCCTGTGCGGCACGGGCGGAAAATCCGGAAAGGGCGGACAGCATGACGGCGGCAAGCAATCGGGAAAAGGTTTTGGGTGACATAACCAGCTCGGGAAAAGCCATGACTTTGTGTTAATTCGCCAAGCGAAAACGAATGCGAATCCGGGCGGGAAAATCCACAGGCCGGCCCAGCCGCCGGGCAGGGCGAAAGCGGATGGCCAACGCCGCCTGACGGGCGGCGGCGTCCAGCCCGGCGCCGAGAGATTGAGTGACGCGCAGCACGCGCACCCGGCCGCTGGCCAAAAAGATCACGGCCAAACCGACGCTGCCCTGAATTTTTTTCCGCCTCGCGAGGGCGGTATAGTGCGGCCGCGGTTTGAAGATGATTTCCACCGGGCGGGTAGGCGCGGACTGAGGGGCGCGGCGGGCGGGCCGAATGCGGGCGCCGGTTTCATTATTTGCAAAGCCCACGGGGTGAACCCGGCCGCCGGCGGCGCGGTGCGATCCGCTCAGGCCATTGCCAAAGCCCGCCGCAGCCAGTGCGCCGCGGCGGCCGTGGGCTCCGCCCGTGCCATTGCCCTGGCCGGGACCCACCGGCAGGTTGAAGCTGCCCACGGCTTCGAGATTGCCGTGGCGCGTAAAGCGATGACGAGCGACACCAGTCGCCGCGCCGAAGTCTCCCGTCTGGACCCTGCGTTCGGGCAATGGGTCGCGCGGCGCCGGCGCGGAATGAAATACGCCCGTAGCGATGGCTGTGTTCCGTTGCACCGCGGCCAGCAATTGCGGGGCCTGAAACTGAACTGGCCGCACCAGGCGCGCCAGTTTCGGCTGCCGCATTTTGGGCAAGATCACCGGAGTTTTTATATGCAGGCGCATGGGTTCAGGTAAATGCAGACGGGTAAGGACCCGGCGCGGCTTATGAATCTGGGCCGGCGGGTGGGGCAGATGGAGTAGATGGAGGATGCGCCGGGGAGCCATGTGAATCGCGCGGATTTTAATTGGGCGCGGTATCGGCGGAAACAGCAGCAGGGTCGTTTCGTGCCGTTGCAAGAATTTTTGCCGCACGGTCCGCAAGCCCCAGGCCACCACCAGGGCGAGTAAAACCGACTGGATTGCCAGCCCCGCGCCATAGGCGTGCCAGGGAGCTCGGCGGACAGGCAGTCCCGCAAAGCTGGGGGATGATTTTTCCCTCTCGGCCGGATCGAGCAATCTGGGTAAAACGTTATTCAAAATGGCTTCAGTAATACTTTCCGCGGCAACTGGATTTTTGTGAGCACTTCATGGGCCAAACTCGCCGAACCAATGGCTTGGCTCGGCAAATTTACCGGTATTGTTAGCTATGCGAGACTTCGCCGGTGTTCAACATCTCTATGATGCGCAGCCGCACTTCGGACGAAAGTTGGCTGGCTTCGCTTGGCGACCGCCCTTGTGTCATTATGGGAGACCCGATTAAAAACCGAACCAATCCGGGACGTATATGCCAGCTGCCCGGCGGTAATAAGTCATGAGTGCCGATCAAAGCCATGGGCACGATGGGAACCTGGGCCCTCAAGGCGAGTAAAAACGCGCCGGCGACGAAGGGTTTCAGCTGACCGTCGGGGCTGCGATGGGCTTCGGGGAAAATAAATACCGAGACTCCCTGCCGCACACGTTCAGCCGCGCCTAACAGACTATGCATGGAAGCCCGGGCGCTTGATTGTTCCACGGGCAGATGGCGAGCTCGGCGCAAATGCCCGCCCAGCAGAGGGATGCGGAATAAGCCATGCAGAGCCAGAATGCGGAACTGCACCGGAAGCGAGGCAAAGATCACCGGAGTATCGGTATAGCTGAGGTGATTCGCGACAAAAACCGCGGGACCGGAGGGCAGGTTTTCCAAGCCGCGGATTTCCACCCGCACATGCGCCAGGCGCAATAATTGCCGTGCCCAGCGCTGGGCCACCTGATGCTGGCGGCAGCCATCGGGATCGTGGCGGGAAATCCACCAGGACCCGATGCCATAAAAGGCGGTAATGAGAAGCAAACCCGGGGAATACCAGAGTAATGAGCGCAGCCGGGAGGCCGCTTCACGCAGACTCATACCAGTCTCCCTCCATGGCTGGCCAGCCAGGTCCGGGCTTCACCCACCAGAAATAACGAACCGCTGATCAGCCAGGGTAAACCGGCAGGTGTGGCCGCGGCCAGCCGCATGGCGGCAGGGAAATCGGGCGCCGTTTGAACTTCCAGTCCCAATGGCCGTGCCAAAGCGCTTAGCTGTTCCGGTGAGGCGGCACGCGGATTTTGCGGAGCGGTGACAATCAGGCTGGAAATGCGCGGAGCCAGGATAGCCATAATCTCATCGGCGGCTTTATCGCGCATGCAGCCAAAAATCAGCACCGGATTGGGCATTTCGGCTTCCGACAAAAAATCGGCCAGGGTTTGCGCCGCGGCGGGATTATGGGCGCCATCGAGCCATACGGTCCGGGCTGAGCTCACCGGAGCAGCATGCGAAGCCATACCCGCACGGCTTTTGTCTGCCAGAGAAGCCGGACATTGCCAGCATTCCAATCGCCCCGGCCATTCCGCCAGAGTCAGGCCGGAACGCAGGGCGTCGGGGCCAATGGCAAATCCCCGCCGCGTCAGCTCATCCAGGCCTGCGGCAGCTACGGCGGCATTCAGCGCCTGATGCCGGCCACGCAACGCGGGGACCAGTTTCACGGGCTCATTCTGCCAGTCGAGTGTGACCTGGTAGCGACCGCCGCCGACCGGCGAGGCCGGAGGCCAAGCAATGGGCCGTAATGGGGCGCCAAGTTCGAGCGCCTTTTGCCGGATCACCTGGGCCGCAGCCTCCGGCTGCTGCGCCATGATGCAAGGCACGGCGGGGCGGAGGATGCCGGCTTTTTCCGCGGCAATCGCCGTGAGGGTCGGCCCCAAATATTGTTCGTGATCCAACCCGACGGGGGTAATCACGCTAACGATGGGTACGACGGTGTTGGTGGCGTCGAGCCGGCCGCCCAGACCTACTTCGATGACTCCGATTTCGATCTTTTGGGCGGCGAAATATAAAAAGCCCAAACCGGTCAAGGTTTCAAAATACGAAGGCATCTGCGGTAAATCGCCACGCTCGACCAAGCTTCGTCCCGCTCCCACGACCGTGGTGCAATGGCAGGCAAAGTCGTCGTCTGGAATCGGCCGGCCAGCTACCTGGATGCGTTCATTCACCCGTTCAAGATGCGGGGACGTGAACAGGCCGGTGCGGTATCCGGCGGCGCGCAGGCCGCGTTCACAATAAGCCGCGGTGCTGCCTTTACCATTGGTGCCGGCGATGTGCAGGGCGGGGAAGCGGCGCTCAGGCGAGCCCAGCGCGGTTAGCAATATACGCACCTGGTTCAGGTCATATTTGGCACGGGGGCGGAGTTCACCTCCCAGGGACTCGAGATAATGCAGGCTGGCGGAGTAGTCCACGATCGAGTCAGGCGGGTGGGGCGGACTGGGGCTGGCAAAAGGCCAGGGCGCGGATGAGATATTCGCGCAACTGTTTGCGCGGCACGATAGCGTCGAGCATGCCGTGTGCGAGCAGAAATTCGCTGCGCTGAAAGCCTTCAGGTAGCTTCTGCCGGATCGTCTGCTCAATCACCCGCGGACCAGCGAAGCCAATGAGGGCGCCCGGTTCGGCGAGGTTGAGATCGCCGAGCATGGCATAGCTGGCCGTGACCCCGCCGGTCGTGGGGTCGGTGAGCACGGAAATATAAGGGATGCCGGCATCGTCGAGCAAGGCCAATTGGGCCGCGACCTTGCCCATTTGCATGAGGCTCACGGCGCCTTCCATCATGCGTGCGCCGCCCGAGGCTGAAATTACGATCAGCGGCACGCGATTTTGCAAGGCGTATTCCGCTGCTCGAGTAATTTTTTCCCCCACCACGCAGCCCATGCTGCCGCCGATAAACCCGTATTCCATGGCGCAGCAAACCACGGGCTGCCCGCCCAGCATGCCGGTGACCGACAGCAGCGCATCTTTCATGCCGGTGGCCGCCTGGGCGGCGCGCAGCCGGGCGCGGTACGGTTTGGTATCGGTAAACTCCAGCGGATCGCTGGAAGCCAGATCGGCGTCGAGCTCGCGCCATTCACCGGGATCGAGCAGCCCTTGCAGCCGTTGCCGGGCGCCGATGCGAAAATGGGCGCCGCAGCGCGGGCAGACGTTGAGGTTTTCCTCCAGATCCTTTTTCCAGATGATATTGCGGCAGGCCTCGCACTTGATCCATAGACCTTCGGTGCGCACCCGTTTTTCATCGTCCTGGGTGGGCGCCAGCGGCGGCGTGTTTTTGTGAAACCAGGTCATGAGAAAGGGGTGAACCCAGGCCAGGGGGCCCGGCCGGCCTTAGTACTCAATGCCGCGCTGCGCCAAAATGCCTTTTTGATAGGCATGTTTCACCTCGCGCATCTCGGTGACCGTATCGGCCAATTCGACGAGCGCGGGGTGGGCATTGCGGCCGGTGAGTATGACGTGCAGTCCCTCCGGCTTTCGTTTTAGATATTCGGCCACCACAGCCGCATCAAG
>JAKATS010000133.1 GCA_021818645.1 Acidobacteriota bacterium
ATCTAAGGCCCCGCCATTCCCCTCTGCTCGGCGCCTGCAACCTATCTCTGCCAGATCTGCGGCCGGGTTCTCTGCGGCAGCCACGCCGGCGGTCATACCCACGCCGCCGCCGACACCGCCTCTGCCCTGGCCAGCCATTTCCAGAACCAGCTCGCGCAGCAGCAGACCATCGCCGGCCATCTTTCCGATCAGTTGGATAGCCTCGCTGCGCAACTGCAAGGCTATAAAGCGGATCAAGATAAGCTCTTGCAAATCCGCAGCTTGCTGTCTTGAATCACCGATGCAGACCCCCCGGTTTGCGTTTGCTTCCGCCGTTTCAGTAAATTCATTTTATGAGATTTTATCGCAACTGCTGTTCCTGGCTTTGGGAGTGCTTTTTCCTGTGCGCTGTAGCGCTCTTTCTTTTGCCAGTCCTCTCGCTGGCGCAAAGCGGCTTTCCCTATAGCAATGGGGTTTACTACGCATCCGCTTTCAATGTGGCATTTGGCCCCGCTGAGTTTAATGCGCCGATTCCTGGCCAGGCGGGCACGATTAATTTTGCGTCGGGGGCGATTGCCCTGCCCGATTCGTCCATCCATCTGTTTCCCTTCACCCCGGGAGCAAGCTTGGAAATGGAGCAAGGATCGCAAACCATATCCTTTACTCTGCAAACTTCTACTTGTGCCGATGCCATGGGCTCCTGTCAAGCGACTGCGATTTTCTCTCAACCCGTGCTTGGCCGCTTCGTCATTCGCTCGGCTACGGCTGGCTTGCAGGAAGCGATTGATTGTGTTAGTGAAGCGGGGGGAGGAATGATTATTGTCACCGATGATTGGCGTTCAGTAACGCCACTTTCTTCCCTGCTGAGCATAATCAAGCCCAATGCCAATGTCGTCATTCAAGATCTTCAGCAGGGGTTTGATATATTCTATAGCGATGTAAACGGCCAATATATCCCCATCTGGAGTCTATCTCCCGGTAGTGGAAGCGTGCAAAGTGCGGCGAATATCACCGCTGCCTCCATTGCCGCCCAGTCCACCGATGGCATTCTCAATGCCGCGCAATTCCCCGGCGTGGATGTGGGGCAACGGCTTAATGCGGCGGAAGCGGCATTGCCGGCATATGGTGGCGTAATTGACGCGACTCAGCTAAACGGGCCGCTCGTTTTGTCTACGCCGGTAGTATTCAGCAAGCCGACGACCCTGCTGGTTGGCTATCAGCAATGGGATTGCAGTTCAATCAACATTGCCCGTGCGCCGTGCATTCTTTTTGAAGCCAGTGGAAGCGCGTTAATCGGTCCTCAAATGGTCGGAGCCGGGCCATCCGCAAACGGCTATCAAATGTTTCTTTGGCAGGGCGATCCCTCCGGGCCGGGGGCGATTATCAAGTTTGAGCAGTCGGCGACATCCCAGATCGCCTATTGCACTGTGAAGAATATCAAACTGGATATGGTCGAGACTGGGACGGAAGCGCCGGGAACCGTGCCGAACATTCAGGGCATCGAGTTTGTGAACCCTGTGTTTGATGACGTGAAAAATGTCTATATCCATCACGACTCGCTGAATTACACTCCCCGCGATGCCACCAACGATAGCACGCAAGGCCTGGTGTTTACTTCTACCTATAGAAGCCAGGTTCCTCCGCCTGGATTCAGTAGCGTTACAAATTATTTGGATACAAATGACGACTCCAACGGCGTAGAACAATCGGCTGGAACCCAGACGGGAAGCGCTGGACTGTTGTTTACTCACGGTACGGGAGATGATGCATTATCCGATATGATGGTGAGCGGGCCGTGCAATATCGAAGACGTGGCTTATGGCATAAAAATGGATGGGGTGACAGACAGTAAAATCTCCAGTGGCTGCTTCACGCAAACCTATCCATGGGGTGTTTATCTGGACGGCGCGCAGATCAATGAGATTGATTTTCTGCGCGTCAATCTTAACTCAGTCCCCGGCAATGGGGCATACTATATTGACTCGGCCAGCTACGATAATAAATTTGTACAGGCAGTTTTTTACGGGGCTGCATCCGGTCAGACAGTTTATGGGACGGATAATGGAGTGCGCACAAGCTGGGACTCTACTTCAATCGGCCAGGTGAATCCAGTGTATGCCGCGGGCCCTGTCAGCGGAGCCGCGGCGACCAGCACTGCAAACGTGAACTCATATGCTCCTGTTTTTGCCGGGAATTATTGGAATGGAACGTCTGATGCCAGTTGTGCCGTGTCGCAAGGATTATATTTTGGGATTGGCGCAAATCCAGCGGCCACTCTGCAGTGGAACAATAGTGGGTGCCCGGGCGGCGCTCCGAATTACAATTTTATTGGGAACGAGTTGTCGTTAACCAACAACAGTAGTTATCTTGTGTGGAATGCACTTAATAATGGCATAACACTTCAAAATGATGATTCTCGCATAGATGTAAATAATCTTTTGACTCCTGCCGCATGGTTTGACCTTGGGGGAACCCCCACGGCGGAGCGTAACGTTACATTTCCGGATGCGAATTCAAATACAATCCAGCCAGCGGCGCCGGCGGCCAATGAGTGGGTGACGAATATAGATTCGTCTGGCGTGCAACATTTATCCCAGCCCAGCGCCGCAAATCTGTCTAACGGCGTTACTGGCGCCGGTGCTGTGGTGTTGGCGGACGGCGCGGCGGTCAATGCAGCCTCGCTCCAGGTCAGCGGTAATTCAGTCAGTTCTGTCGTCGTGAACGGGACCATCATGATCATCCCCAGTGCGGCAGTGGGTTGTTTAGATACAACGGCCACGGCCACGGGTGCAACCACCTCGATGATTGTCAGCGTTTCGCCGGGTTCACTTCCTGCCGCCGATGCCAACACGACCTGGAATGCCTATGTCTCGGCGGCAAACACTGTGGATATTCATATCTGCACCATTGCGGCCATCACGCCCGTTGCGGCTTCATATAACTGGGAAGTTATTTCACACTGATAAAGCAATTCGCATGCATTAGCATTTTTTTATTTTTCATCGTTGTCCTGTTCTTTCCTGCTTCCACCCCATGTCTCCATCCCTCCAAGGCCGCCCCGCTCCCCGCTGGATCCGGCAGTTGCTGCTGCGCCGTTACGGCCGCCATCTCTTCGGCGGCCCGCGCTATCGCCTGGTCTGGTCGGCCTCCCGCTTCGAGCCCTCCGCCGGCCTGTGGACCGATTGGAGCGAAGCCACGGCCATCGCCGATCGCGATTCCGGCGCGGCTCAGCCTCTGCGCCGCATCCCGGAGCTTCGCTGGGTGCCCAAATATCCTGGCCTTCATTGCTGGCTCATCGAATGCTGGCTGCCGCCCTCTCGCTTCGGCACGCCCGCGTTCTGGTACTCGCCGCTCGCCTCCGGCGGCACCATGATCACTGCCGGCGGATGCAAACTGCCCGCCTGCGGCCCTTATCCCAGCGCCGGCGATTACGAAGATATCGGAGCCCGTATGTTCTGGTATCCCAGCGAGCGTCATCTTACTTTGGCCATTGATGCACATCTCCATTCCCTCGCGCGCCGGCCCGCCTCGCCCCGCGCCCGCGCCCTCCGCCGCACTTTTCTGGCGCAGCAGGCCCAGCAGCGCCGCGACCGCGAATACGACGCCTTTTGCGCCGATGTATTGTCCGATGCCGATCAGGCCTTTCACGGCGCGCCCCATATTGGCTATGGCGGCGCCCATCGCCACAGCTCGGTTGAGTTATGCGACCGCCTCGGCATCGCCTCCCATCCCTTCTGATTCCCGCATCACCATCCAACCTGTTTATAAGGAGATCTCATGTCCACTTCTTCCTTGTCCGGCCGGGATTTTTCCTCAACCTTCGACACCACCTACGACCCCGCCGCCGGCCTGCGTCATGGCGGCGCCAGTGATCGTATCCGCGACCGCCTGGTGCGCGAGGAAATCATCCGGCTCAAGCGCCAGGGCTGGGCCCCCGCCACCATCGTGAACCTGCTGCCTTTTCCTCTCGCCGTCAACCTCGGCGATCTCGGCTGGCTCGCGGTGCCCGCTTGTGAGCCGGGCCAGGTCTATGCCCGCCATGTGATCCGCGATTTTCGCATCTCCATGCGCGATCTCGGCGACGGCAACTTCAATCCCGTCAGCGTTCTTCCCAATGAATTGGCCCAGGAAGTTCAGCGCGCCTACGCCGAAACCGGCGGAGTCTTGATTCTGGAGGGCGATGCGGAACCCAGCAGCATGAAATTGTCCGAAGCCCGCGAGCATCTGGGTCACTGGCACCGCCGCGAATATCAGAAGGCCGTGGATGCCTGGGCCCGCTACCGCCAGCATAAGTTCATCACCGAACGCCAGCGCGACGCTGCCCATGCCCTGCTGGCCCTGGGAGAAATCTCCAGCCTGCCGGAATGGGTCGTTCTCACCCGCGAACGCCCCGCGCAAACCCTCTGCCCCGCCTGCGGCGAGGAAATCAAGCCCACCGCCCGGCTTTGCCGCTTTTGCAAATTCCCGCTGGATCAGGCTTGGCTCAAAGCTCATGACTTTGAACAGGAACCGACCACCCGCCCCACGCCCGCGCGGCCGCCAAAAATCAAATCCGCGCCGGAGCTTGAAATTGCTAAACCCAAGCCTGCGAAGCTTGAAGCCTGACGGCGTCACTTCCACGCCACCGGCGCTGCTTCGGCGAAATGATTTTGACCGGGTGATGCCTCATGATGACCACATCCTTGATCTACTCCTTCATCCGTTCCCTGCTCGACGATCCCCAGGCCGACTGGGCCACCGATGCCTATCTCCAGCCTCATCTCAATCTCGCTTATCGCAATCTGGAAATGGAATTGGGCGCCTACGGCCTGGCCGCCGATCAGGCCGAAGTAGTCATTCCCAATCTCCCGCCGGGCACGACTGATCTCACCGGCTACGCCGAGCCCGGCGGCCCTTTGGCCGCCATGTGGCAGCCTCTGACAATTTACGAACGTCCCGCCGGCGCATCCGATCAGGACTGGCAGCTCCTGCGTCCGGCGGATATCATTCCGCCTCTGCCTCCGCGCCCGTTCTGCGATATCTGGGAATTCCGCCTGGGCGCCATTCACCTTCCTCCCGCCAGTCAGGCGCTCGATCTGCGCATTCGCTTTGAAGAACTGTTTCCCGCCTTGACCGATCCCGATCAGCCTTTGCGCCTCGCCGGCGGCAATCATCTGCTGGCTTATTCTTCCGCCGCGCTGGTGGCCCGCGCCCGCGGCGCCCAGGATCTGGCGCTGTCGTATGCCGCCGAAGCCGAACGCCAGCGTCAGCTGATGCTCATGCGCCTGAATCGCGAGCGTCAGGCCATGACTCTGCGCCAGCGTCCTTATCGCTCCAATCAGCTCTTATCCACCCCCCGCCTGCTCAGCTGAGGTTGTATTCCTTTCAATATCTATTCATGATGGCCTGGGATATTCCGTTAACTTTATGCGCAGCAGTCATCTTTTCACCCTGACGACGGTATTAGGCTGGGCCATTCTGCTCTCCGCCCAATCTTTCCGCAAGCCGAAGATCGCCGGCATGACGCTGGCCAGCCAGTATGCCGCCTGGTCGCTGCCCGCCCAGGGCCCCATCCTGGCCCTCCCCACCCCTCAGACTGTGACCCCGTTATCGCGCTCAGTGACTCTTCCCGACGGCGCCCAATTCCAGCCGCTGCAAACCGGCTCTCCCGTCTGGATTTCCGACGGCGCCGCTTCTGAGGCCGTCACTCCGCTCACTGTCAACTGCCCGGTTGGTGGTTCGCACTGTGTCTTTACCGCCATTTTTGCCTTCGCTCACCCCGCCCGTTTTGTCATCACCTCCGCGACCGCCGGCATCCAGGAGGCCATCAACGCAGTTCCTTCCGGCGGCTGGATTCTGGTGGATTCCGGCCTCGTCAATATTCACGCGCCCATCGTCATCGCCAAATCCCTGCATCTTTCCGGTGAGGGCGAAGCCCGCACCATCATCACCCAGCTCACGCCCCATGCCGACGGATTGGACTTCGGAACTTCTTCGTTCGCGCCCTCCGATCTCGATATCTCCAATCTCCAGCTCGTCGGTCCGGCCCAGCCGCCCTCCGCCTCCAGCCAGTCCGTGGGCCTTCATTGCTTGAACTGCGTGCGCCTCAAACTGCAAAACGTCACCGCCTCCAACTGGGGCGACGGTCTCTTTTTCGACTCTGCCTATGGCCATGCTTATACCAACGATGTCTTTGGCTGCCACTTCATCTCCAATTACGTTGGCGTGCGCATCTTCGGCGGCTCGGCCAATCGCCTCACCTTCGTCGGCAATACCATTGATTCCAATGCCTATGGCGTCTTCGATGACGGCGGCTGGGTGCACACCTGGCTGGGCAACGACATCGAATCGAATTCGTTCTGGGGCTATTATCAGCAAGTCTCGCAGCCGGCCGCCTATTCCGCCCACAACATCGGCCTGTATAACAACTATTTCGAAAACAACGGCTCCAATCTCACCGGCCAGGGCGATCTCTCCCTCGGTGCGTTAGTCTCCGGCGGTTCTGGAAATAACGGCGATGGCTGTATCGGCTGCGCCGTGGACAATAATCTTTTCAATGCCTCCACCGGAGGCCATGTCGTTGCCATCGCCCTGGGTGAGTTCAAAGGCAGTCTCAGCGATAACATCTACTCCGGCTACGGCCCCGGCCTGGACGTCACCTCCATCAGCGGGCCCAGTCCCAACTACACTCATGCCCTGGCGCTCGGCGACGGCTCCACTGGCTTCGGCAATATTCAGCGTCTGGATCTCAATGGCAGTCTGACCCTCGGCGGCTCTGACCAGATCAACAATCCCCAGGGCTCGCCGATTCTCGATACCACCCTCGAGAGCCCCACCGGCCAGGTGGATATTCGCGGCCTTCCCGGCGGCCCGCGCGCTTCCAACCCCGCCACTTTAATTCTGGACGGCAACTCCACTGCGATCCGCTCCAATGCCATTCGCTTCTTCAACAACGGCGTCAGCGAGTTCACCATCCACAACGACCCCTACGGGGCCAATGCGCACGACATGTGTCTGCTGGATGACGACGGCAATCCCTCGCAATCCGCCTGTCTGCTCTATGAAAATGGCAAGCACTGGGAGTTTTCGCCCAATGGTCTCAGCGGATCACACGTCCCC
>JAKATS010000232.1:0-1292 GCA_021818645.1 Acidobacteriota bacterium
TCATCGCGGAGTCATCACCCGCATGGAAGCCAGTGATTGCGGCTACAACTCCAGCACCGGCGTGCTGGGCACCGTGCTTGGTACCGGCAATAACGGCCGCAAAGCCAAAATCATGCTCTGCCGCGATTACACCCTCCATACCGACGGCACCATTTACATTATCCGGCCCAAGGATCGCCATGCGCGCCTGCTGCCGGTGAACCGGACCATCCTGTATCGCATTGCCAAAGATAAAATGAAGGTGAAATTCCTCGACGGCAGGCACAAGAAAAATTATTATGTGCTTTCCGAACGGCCGTCCAAACCTGCGCCTTGCCGGGGATCGTAGCGAATGCGGCTAAAATAGAGCCAACTCCATGCGCGTTCCCCTTGAACCCTGCCAGCCCAACGGCCACGCCCTGCCCGCCGCCCAGGTTTTCGCCGTCAGCGGGCTTTGCCAGCAGCCGCGCTTTCGCCTGCAGGCGGCGCTGGCCTCGGGCCGGATGCCGGAGTTGGATTTTGCCCTGCTCTATCTGGGCGCGGCCGAGGTGGATCTCAACCCTGCGCCGCCGGGGGAGGCATCCATGGCCGTGGAGGGCGATGATCCCTATTTTCTTCTCCGCCGCGGCCTGGAGGGCGGCGCCGTCGTGGTCACCGCCCGCCTGGAATGGCAGGGCGGTTTTATCGTGCTGGCCAACGACGACGAGGCGGCCGAAAATTTATTCCGCCAGTTGCTGGCCGATACCCAGCCGGAAGAAATCCGGCGCGAGTGGACCTCCGATCTCGCGACCCTGACCCTCTATCGGGATCTGCTGCGGGCTCGCTAATCCGCCATGCCTGAATTGCCCATTCCACTGCCTGAACCGCGGCTGCAGGTTCCCGCCGAGGACGCTGAGGCCGGATTCATCGAATTTTGCCGGGTCAGCAAGAGTTTCGGTGCTAACCAGGTGCTCAACGATGTCAGCTTTCGCGTCCAGCGCGGTGAAACCGCCTGCATTCTGGGCCGCAGCGGGGTAGGGAAGTCGGTGACCTTGAAGCTGATCATGGGCTTTTTCAAGCCCGACCGCGGCCGCATCATCTCCGCCGGCCACGATATCACCGGTTGGAGTGAAGGCCAGCTTACCGCCATTCATAAACAGATCACCATGGTCTTCCAGTCGGGCGCGCTTTTTGATTCGCTTACGGTGGGCGAAAACGTGGCCTTTGCCCTGCGTGATCGTGACGATCTCGACGAGGCGGCCGTAGCCGCCCAGGCCGGCCATTATCTCGACCTGCTCGAGGTTGGCGGCCTGCGCGACCAGTATCCCAGCGAT
>JAKATS010000232.1:1302-7066 GCA_021818645.1 Acidobacteriota bacterium
CCGGGCTGCGCCGCGCGGTGGCCATCGCCCGCGCCCTGGCCGTGCAGCCGGCGGCCATTTTATATGACGAGCCCACCACCATGGTGGACCCCTTGATGTCGCGCCGCATCGCCGGCCTGATTGAAAAAGTGAAGCGCCAGGTCAAGCTCACCGGCATCGTGGTGACCCACGATACCCGCCTCGCCCGCCGGCTGGCCGACCGGCTGCTGTTTTTGCATGACGGCCAGATGCGTTTCTGGGGCACCGTGGCCGAGTTGGATGCCAGCCGCGATCCCGTGCTGCGCGATTTCTGGAGCCAGGATGAATTCACCCTGGCAGTTTGATTGATTTATAAATCCCGCGGTCCCGTGCCGGCCGACGGCGCCGGATGTTCCTGCAATAATGCTTCTAAATCCAGGGGATGGGTGTACATGGCCAGGCTGCCATCGCTCCGGTGCGGCCATTGTTCCCGCGGCCGGTCCCAGTACAGCTCGACTCCATTGCCGTCGGGATCGCGCAGATAAATCGCTTCGCTGACGCCATGATCGGCCGCGCCTTCCAGGCCTATGCCGGCCTGCAGCACCCGGTGCAGCGCCGCGGCCAGTGCGGCGCGGCTGGGGTACAGAATCGCGGTATGGTATAGGCCGGTGGTTCCCAGGGCGGCGGCGGTTCGCCCCCGCGGCTTTCCCAGGTATTCAATCCAATGTGGTGGTGATAGTCCCCGGCGGCCAGAAAGGCCGCCTGCCCGCCCATCCGCTGCTTCACTTCCAGCCCCAGCAGGCCGCCGTAAAACGCGATCGCGCGCTCCAGGTCAGCCACTTTCAAATGCACATGTCCGATGCGCACGCGAGCGTCGGCGGCGTATTCCGGTTGCGGATGTTGTGCCATGGAATTACATGCTGACATGGGTGCGCGCCATCAGGATAAACGATGCCAGCACCACCCCGGCCACCGCCCACTGGGCCGCGCGCCAGAAATGGATCTGGGTCTCGGTCAGGGGAGGCTCGTCCCCGATCCATAGCGCCAGCAGAAATCCACCGCCGATGCCGCCGATATGGGCGGCATCGGATATGCCCGGCAGCAGGCCCATGACCAGCACATAAGCGGCAAAGCGTATGGCCTGCGAGCGCATGTGCTGCGCCATGGCGGTCTTGTGGCGCACGCCATAGGCGATCAGCACCCCGATCAGCCCCATGATCGCCCCCGACGCTCCCACCACCGATGCCGAGCTGACCACCCCCGCAAAGACGTTGCCGATGATCCCGGCGGCCAGGTAGAGCACCAGAAATTTGCCGCGTCCATACAGGCCCTCGATCAAAGGACCCACATCGGCCAGCACCCACATGTTGAACCCGATGTGCAGTATGCCGTCATGTAAAAACAGCGCCGTCACCCAGCGCCAGTACTGCCCCTGCACCGGGCTGGGGTGGGTTAACGCCATCGGCACGCTCATGCCCAGGCGCAGCAGCACCCAGCCTTTCATGCCCGCGCCGATCAGTCCGATCGGCACACTGCGGTCCAGCAGGCACTCAACGATAAAAACCAGTACGTTGACCCCGATCAGCAGATGGGTCATCGGCACATCCGGCGGCATCACCCGTCCCAGTGCGCTCGGGCTCATCCGCTGCTGCGATTCGCCGCAAAACGGACACCGCCGCGCATTCCGCGGCATCAGGGCGCGGCAGGCGGGGCACATTTTCTGCTCGGTTAACACTTCCTGTCCGGTGCGGCGCAATGAGGCTTTCCATACTTTCCAGCGCTGCTGCAGCCGGTTCAGCCGAAAGCGTATTTTGGGAGTTAATAATTCCATGTATCAAGCGTGGCGTGGCTTCAGGACTCGAGCCTGAAAACTCGGGTGAAGGGCTGGCTGCAGCCGTTTTCTATGAATATGAAATGGATGCGTAACTTTTGTTCCCATGCCGCAATCGGTCAGGTCAATTTTAGCAAAACCAGCCGCTGGTTGAGTTGCTGGCTGCTGGCAAGGGCGTGAGCAATTGCAGGCCGGGGCAGCCGGGGTTCTGCCGGTTCCCGTCTGGTGTGAGTCAAAAAGACGCCTCGGCATGCTTGACAATCACCGTCCTGACTGCGTATTCTATTCCTTACCGTCCGGTCGGTAAGCGAAGCGGGCCCAGCCCGCTCGCAATCCATCAGGAGAACTTCATCGGTGAGCGCCAAGATTTTCTATCATTCCGACGCCAATCCCCAGGCCATTGCCGCCATGACCATCGCGGTCGTCGGCTACGGCAGCCAGGGCCATGCCCAGGCGCAAAACCTGCGCGACAGCGGCCACAAAGTCCTCATCGGGCTGGAACCTGGGCGCAAGTCCGCCCAGCAGGCCAAAGCGGATGGCTTTGAAGTTCTTTCCGTGGCTGAAGCCGCCCGCCGTGCGGACTGGATTCATATCCTGCTGCCCGATGAAACCCACGCCGCCGTTTATCAGGCGGAGATTCAGCCGCACCTGACCCGGGGCAAGGTGCTGGGCGTGTCGCACGGCTTCAGCGTGCATTTCAAAACCATCGTTCCGCCCTCCGATGTGGATGTGGTGATGATCGCGCCCAAAAGTCCCGGCCATCTTTTGCGCCGCGTCTATGCCGAGGGCAACGGCGTACCGGCGCTGCTGGCGGTGCATCAGGATGCCAGCGGCCATGCCCACGAGCGCGGCCTGGCCTTTGCCGCCGGCATCGGTTCCACCCGCGCCGGGGTGCTCGAAACCACCTTCAAGGAAGAAACCGAAACCGATTTGTTTGGCGAGCAGGCGGTGCTCTGCGGCGGCCTGAGCGCATTGATTCGCGACGGATTCAACACCTTGGTCGCCGCCGGCTACCAGCCGGAAATCGCCTACTTCGAGTGTTGTCACGAGATGAAGCTGATTGTGGATCTCATCTATGAAGGCGGTCTGGCGCGCATGCGGCACTCGATTTCCAATACCGCCGAGTATGGCGACCTCACGCGCGGTCCGCGTGTGGTGGGCGAGGCCTCGCGCGCGGCCATGAAGCAGGTGCTGGCGCAGATTCAGGATGGCAGTTTTGCCCGTGAATTCATCGCGGAAAACCAGAATGGCTGTGCGCAGTTCAATCGCCTGCGTACCGCCGCCCGGGGCGAACTCATCGAGCAGGTGGGTGAGCGGCTCCGCGGCATGATGGCCTGGCTGCATAAAAAGCCGGCGGCCAAAGCGGCGCAATAAGCGCGGTCTTTTCCGGGCGCGGGGGCGTAACGGTCGAAGGAGCTAAACTATGGCGAAAGGTGCCGATCTGGTCTGGGCTTCGGTGCGCGCCGCGGGCGTGGATACCGTGTTTGGCTATCCCGGCGGCGCGGTGATTCCGCTCTACGATGCGCTTGAAGGCAGCGGCGTGCGGCATATCCTCACCCGGCATGAGCAGGGCGCGGTGTTTGCCGCCGAGGGCTGGGCTCGCGCCTCGGGCCGCGCCGGCGTGGCCATTGCCACCAGCGGCCCCGGCGCCACCAACCTGGTCACCGGCATTGCCGACGCCAAAATGGATTCCGTGCCCCTGGTCTGCATTACCGGCCAGGTGCGCAGCAATCTCATCGGCACCGACGCCTTTCAGGAAATTGATGTCTTTGGCATGACCCTGCCGCTCACCAAATGGAGCTGCCTGGTGCGGCGGGTTGAGGAAATTCCCTCGGTCATGCGGCGGGCCTTTGAGATTGCCCAGTCCGGCCGCCCTGGCCCGGTGTTGGTGGATATTCCCGTGGATCTGCTCAAGGCCATCACCACCGCCGAGCCGCCCACCCCCGATCAATTTGTCTTTCCTCACTCGTCCGCTTCCGTGGCGTTTCCCGCCGTAGCCTTGGCTGCGCTGCTGCGCGAGGCCAAAAAGCCGGTGGCGCTGATCGGCGCCGGGGTCAAGCTGGCCGGCGCCGAAGTCGCGGCGCGCCGCCTGCTCGATAAGCTGCAAATTCCGGCGGGCATGACCGTGCACGGCCTGGGCGCCATCCCTCCCGATGCGGCCTACAACCTGGGCATGGTCGGCATGCATGGCACCCGCGCCGCCAACACCGCCCTGCATGAAACCGATCTGCTGCTGGTGCTGGGTGCCCGCCTCGATGACCGCGTAACCGGCGATCCCGAACGTTTCGCCCCCGCGGCCCGCATCGTTCATTTTGAAATTGACGCGGCCCAGCTTGACCGTGTCCGCCCCGCCCATCTGGCCATCGTGGGCGATCTGGCCGAATTGCTGCCGCGCTGGCTGCAGGTCCTGGATCACACGGATTTGCCCGACTGGTCGGAATGGCGTGTGCTGGCCTGCGGTCCCGAGCGGGCTGAGATGGAAGCCTCGGCCAAAGCCGTTCCCGCGCTGCAATTGCTCGATGAGTTGTACGCGCTGCTGCCGCCCGAGCATCATGTCGTCGCCGATGTCGGGCAGCACCAGATGTGGGCCGCCCAGCGCTACCGCACCGCTCATTCGCGCGGCTTCATCAATTCCGGCGGCCTGGGTTCCATGGGCTTTGCCCTGCCCGCCGCGATCGGGGTGCAGTTGGCCCACCCCGCCAGCCGTGTGCTCTGCATCTCGGGCGATGGCGGCTTTCAGATGAACATTCAGGAGCTGGCCACGGTCCGCCGCTGCGGCCTGCCGCTCAAGCTGCTGGTTGTGGACAACAAGTATCTGGGCATGGTGCGGCAGTGGCAGCAGTTGTTTTACGACCACAACTATGCCGAAACCGATCTCAGCGACAATCCCGATTTTGTCACCCTTGCCCGCGCCTACGGCATCGCGAGCGAGCGGCTGGGCCTCGATCCCTCCGCGCCGCACGGGCTGCCGCGCCAGCGCGGCGATGTGCTGAAGCGCTTCATGGAATCCGATGAAGCCCGCTTGCTGGTTTTTGAATGTCCGCCCGAGGCCAACGTCTTCCCCATGGTGCCTTCCGGCGCCGCGCTTTCGGAAATGCTGCTGCAGGAGAAATGATTTTGATCCGCGGCTTCCGGCGGTGTTCCGCCGCCCGGCCGCGCCCAGGATATTTATGATTCCCTCCGCGGTTCCCCAACCCGCGCCCAGCCGCGATCCGCGCCAGCCGCGGCTGTGCCGCTTCGAAATTCACTACCGCAACAGCCAGGGTACGCTCATGCGGCTGCTCACCACGGTCTCGCGCCGCGGCCTCGATTTTGAGCAGGTGCGGGCCGAGCCTCTGGCGGGCGGCTCCGCCTCCGGCGGTGCCGATTTATACCGCCTCGTCATCGCTCTTCGCGCCCACTCCAAACACATCGCCCAGATGTGCCGGGACTGGCGCAGCATTGTGGATATTGTCGAGGTGCGCCAGCCGGTGGAACTGGAATCGGAAACCTCCGTCTCGAATTAGGCTGGCAGCCGCGCCAGGTGCGAGCGCGGCTCGATGCCCAGCCACGCCGTAATCTGCCGAGCCGCCGGCAATAATTTTTCCAGGTCCACGCCCGTTTCAATGCCCGCGCCCTGCAGCATATACACCACATCCTCGGTGGCCGCGTTGCCCGCCGCGCCGGGCGCAAACGGACATCCGCCCAGGCCGGCGATTGAGCTGTCCACCACGCCCGCGCCCTCCTCCAGGCAGGCCCAGATATTGGCCAGGGCCTGGCCGCGGGTATCGTGAAAATGCAGCGCCAGCTTCTCCAGCGGTACCCGTGCCGCCACCGCCACCAGCAGGCGGCGGGCTTCGAGCGGCGTGCCCACGCCGATGGTGTCTCCCAGGGAAATTTCCCGGCAGCCCAGCCCGTGCAGCCGCTTCGCCAGCTCCGCCACTCGGTCCGGATTCACCGCTCCCTCATAGGGGCAGCCCAGAACGCGGATGAGAT
>JAKATS010000227.1 GCA_021818645.1 Acidobacteriota bacterium
CGTGGTCTCGCCCGATGCCGGCGGGGTGGAACGGGCGCGCTTTTTCGCCAAGAAGATGGATTCGGCGCTGGCCATCGTGGATAAACGCCGCGTGGCCATGGATGAAAGCGAAGTCATGAACGTGATCGGCGATGTCTCGGGCCGCACCGCCGTCATCCTCGACGACATCATTGATACCGCCGGCACCCTGGTGAAAACGGCTGATGCGCTGCTGGCGCAGGGAGCGCGGCGGGTGCTGGCCTGCGCCACGCATGCGGTGCTGAGCGGGCCGGCGCTGGATCGTATCCGCGCCAGCCGCCTCGAGCAGGTGGTGGTCACCGACTCGATTCCGCTGCGCGCCGAAGCGCAGGGCGATCCCCGCATCTGCGTGCTCAGCGTTTCCGGACTTCTGGCTACGGCCATCCGGAATATCCACGAAGAAAGCTCGGTCAGCAGTCTGTTTATCTGAAGTTTTGACATGGGCGGCGTGCCGCCCCGGGCGCGGGCAGGCCGCGCGGAAGGAACATCAATATGGCAACTACGCAAACTACTTCCGGCCGGCTGGCCATCGCGGCGCAGACGCGCGCTGGGCGCGGCAAGGGTCCGGCGCGGCAGCTGCGCCGCGCGGGTCAGATTCCGGCCACCCTCTATGGCGCCGGCGGCGCGCCGGTGGCGCTGGCCGTCGATCCCAAAACCGTGAGCCGGGTGCTGCACTCCGTTTCCGGCCATAACACCATTTTTGAACTCCGGATCGATGGAGGTGAAAACACCGCCGCCATGATCGTGGACTGGCAGTTGGAGCCGCTCAAGGGCGGCTTGCTGCATGTGGATTTGCAGCGCATCGCCATGGACCGCCTCCTCAAGCTGCGGGTTCCCGTGCAAACCCAGGGCGAAGCCGTGGGCGTGAAGACCCAGGGCGGCATTCTGGAACTGGTCACTCGCGAAGTCGAAATCGAGTGTCTGCCGGGCGATATTCCCGAATTCCTGACAGTGGATGTTTCGGGACTTTCCATCGGTCAGAGTTTCCGTATCGGCGAACTGAAAACGGATGCCAAATTCCGCATTCTCACCGACGCCGACCGCGTCATCGCGCACATCATCGCGGTGAAGGAAGTGGTGGAGACGCCGGCTGCCGAAGCCGCCGCTGCGGTGCCGGCCGAGCCGGAAGTGATCAAGAAGGGCAAGGCGGAGTCGGCGGAAGCCGAAGTCGAGGCCAAGCCCGAAGGCAAGGAAGCCAAGAAGGAAAAGAAATAGGTTCCGGGCATGGCCCCTGCGAACGAATCGCTGAGCTGGATCGTCGTGGGACTGGGCAACCCCGGCCTGGAATATGCGTTCACCCCGCACAATTTCGGTTTTCTGGTGCTGGATGAATTGGCCAACCGTTATCAGCTTCGGCTGGATCGGCGGGAATGCCAGGCCGTGGTCGGGCAGCTCCGGCTAGGCGGGCAGAGGGTGCTGCTGGCCAAGCCGGAAACCTATATGAACCTGAGCGGGGTAGCGGTGAAGAGTCTGCTGGTCAAACACCAGTTCGACCCTGGGCGCCTGCTGGTGGTTTCAGATGATCTGGATCTGCCGCTGGGCGGTTTGCGGCTGCGGGCGCGCGGCTCGGCCGGCACGCACAACGGACTGCGCTCCATTGTGGGTGCGCTGGACAGCCAGGAATTTCCCCGGCTGCGCCTGGGGATCGCCCCCGGCCATGCCATCGGTGATGCGGCCCGGTTTGTCACCGCGCCCTGGCGGAAAGCCGAGCTGAAGCCGGTGATGGAAGCCGTCGAACGCGGCGCCGATGCGGTGCTCGCAGTGCTGGAAAAGGGTTTGCATGCGGCCATGAATGAATTTAATGTCCGTCCTGTGGCGGAGGCATCCGCCGCGGCGGATAAAGCTGGAACGAATCAGGACCTGAAGAAAGGCTGAGTATGAATCGCACCTACGAAGTGATGTTTATTTTGCGCCCCGATCTGCCCGCCGAGGAAATGGATCAGTGGGTCACGACCTTGAGCGAGGCGGCGACCCACGCCGGCGCGACGCTGCGCCGCAGCGAGCGGCTGGGCAAACGGAGGCTGGCCTACCGGATCGAAGGCTATCAGGACGGGGAGTACGTGCTGTTCAACCTGGACGCGCCCGGGGCCGCAATTCATGAAATCGAGCGCCGGCTGCGGGTGACCGAAACCGTGATCAAATACCTGACCGTGCGCACCGATGAATTGGATAAACGGTCGGCCCGCGACCAGCAGCGGCGCAGCGCCCGCGCGGCCCGCAAGCCGGCCGTGCCGGCCGCCGCGCCCGCCGAAACGCCGGCGCCGGTCGGCGAAGCCGCGGCCGAATGATGGGCCCGCCTTCGCCGCTGCATCTGTTATGCATTGAGAGAGAACCGCTATGGATGACAAAAAGCCAAATTCCGCCGGCGCGGCCGGCGGCAAGCGCCAATTTTACCGCCGCCGCAAGGTGTGCAAATTCTGCGTGGAGAAAATTGACCGCATTGACTATAAGGACGCGCGGGGATTGCAGTCCTTTGTGGCCGAACGCGGCAAGATTATTCCCCGGCGCATTACCGGTACCTGCGCGCCGCATCAGCGGCGGCTGACCCGCGCCATCAAGCAGGCGCGCAACATCGCTCTGCTGCCGTTTGCCACCCGCCTCTAGGCGGTGGGTTCATGGGCGGGAAGCATGATCGGGCTCGGCGGCAAGCCGCCGGCCGCGTCCGGTGCGCCGGACGGGAAGGGAGCCATTCTCATGGAAGTGATTCTGAAAGAAGATGTCATCAAACTCGGCCGCCGCGGAGATAAAGTCGCGGTGGCCGAAGGCTATGGACGCAACTATCTGCTGCCCCGTCGGCTGGCGATTGAAGCCACCCCCGCCAACCTGCGCAACCTGGAGCAGATGCGGGCCGCGGCGGCGCGGCAGTCGGCCCAGGATCTGGAATCGGCGCAGCGGCAGGCGCAGCAGTTGGCCGCGCTGCATCTGCAATTCCAGCGCCGGGCGGGCGAGCACGGTACGCTGTTCGGCTCGGTCACCAGCATGGATATCGCCGCCGAGCTCGAACGCCATGGCTTTCAGCTCGACCGGCGCCGTCTGCACTTGCCCGAGCCGCTGAAAGCTACCGGCCAGTTCAAGGTTCCGGTGCAGCTGCATCACGATGTGACGGTGGAGTTGCAGGTGGAAATCGCAGCGGAAAAGCCGGCCGGAGAGGGCGAATAAGTCTGTCCCAGCCGGATCTCTGGCGGGATCCGGCATACCGGGCTCTTCCCCTTCCGGCGGCTTTTCCCGCCTGAAAAGCTGATATATACTGGAGCCGTTTGCAGATGCGGTTCCCGGCGTTCCGGCGGACGGCACAAGACGGAATGTCCGCACACCCCTGGGCCGCGTCCACGGGAGGGTGTCATGGCTGAGTTTGGATTTGCGTTCCTGCTGGCCATTGGAGTCCTGCGCGGCATGCTGTTTGTATGGGCCGTGCTGACCGGCTTTCTCATTCTGCTGCTCATCTACCGCGGGGTGGTCGGCATGCATGAAGACGATCAACTGATCCTGCACGAATCGGAAGCGCGCCTGCAGGATGAACAAACGGCGACGCTGGCCCGGATCAAAAAAATCCAGCCCTATATTCGCGCGCTTTCGGCGCTTTCCGGCGCCCTGATCGTGACCATGGTGGGTATCTGGGCCTACCGCGGCTTCACGTCATTGCATTAAACGGATACCTGGTTCTTAGCAGCGGGCTATGAGCGGATGACGGCGATAAAGAGCCGGGGAAAAGGCAGCCGTACGCCGCCTTCGGCATCATGGGGGTAAATCTGCCCCAGCGCAGCGGTATAGCGCTCCAGGTAAGACGCGCGCTCTTCTGGATTGAGCGGGGCAAGATACGGCCTTAGGCCGCTGCCTTTGAACCATTCCACGATATCGGCCGCGCCTCTGGCCATGCGATGGTAATAAGTCGTGCGCCAAATCTCTATATGAGAGCAGTGCGGGCGCAGCCGGCGCTCATATTCATCCACGGTCAATAGCTCAGTGCGCTCTGCAGCGGCGGATGAAAGCTTGGCCGCCCACGGCCCTGCTTGCGCGATTTCACGCATCAGCCGATGGGCGGGCTCAGCCAGATTGTCGGGCATTTGTATGGCCAGAACTCCCGGCCGCGAAAGCTTGCTCACTAAAGCGGGAAGCAATTCTTTATGATTGGGCACCCAGTGGAGAACGGCGTTAGCCAGTATGAGATCGTAAGGATCGGGATCAGTCCAGCTTTCAATGGCGGATACTTCAAATCGCGCCTGGGGCAGCCGCACCCGCGCGGCTGCAATCATTTCCGGTGAGCTGTCGAGTCCGTTGATCCGGGCTTCGGGGTAGCGGCCGGCGAGCAGCGCGGTGGAGTTGCCCGGGCCGCAGCCGAGATCCATGGCCGAGCGTGGGTTGAACTCCGGCAGGGCGTTGAGCAGATCGCGTGCCGGGCGGGTTCGCTCGTCTTCAAACTGCAGGTATTGTTGGGGCGACCAGGACATACATTCGATTTAGGGCAGGAAATAACGGATGGCGGCGAAGCCGGCGGCGCCGGCGGCGATGCAGGATTGCATATTCGTTTCCTCGATGCCGCCGATGGCCAGTACGGGTATCGCCGCGGCGCAGGCGCGCTCCAGTTCAGCCAGGCCCAAAGGCGGCTGCGGCCCGGGCTTGGAGGGCGTGGCGAAAATCGGGCCCAGCACGCAAAAATCGCAGCCCTCTCGCGCTGCCTGCCGGACCTCGCCTGCGGAATGGCAGCTTCGCGCCACCAGAAAGCCCGGCGGCACAAGGTGCCGGGCGCGCGGCATGGGCAGGCCCGCCGCCGGCAAGTGCACGCCATCGCAGCCGGTGGCGAGGGCCAGATCCAGCCGGTCGTTGATGATAATTTTAATGGCGGGAGTATCGCGCAACTGCTCCCGCACTGCGCGGGCCAGCTCGCATTGTTCCCGCGCGCTCAATTGCGGCTCGCGAATCTGGATCATGCCGGCGCCGCGCGCCTTCGCGGTCCGCAGCGCCGCCAGCAGCGCCTCGCTGCCCCGGCCGGGACTGATGCAATAACGTAACATCTTCAGGCAAATTCAAGCGCGGTCGCCGGTGACTGCCTCCGTTCCATACCATAGATTCAACAGCCCCAGGCCGCTGACCGCGCCGCGCAGATACGGGCTGACCCACCAGCGCCAGCAAAGCGTGCCGGCAGTCAGGAAGTGGTTATGCCTCCAGGCGGAACTCCAGGGCAGAATCAGCAGCAGCAGGCCGAGTTCCAGTTCAATCACCAGGAAAAATGCCCGCAAGACCGCGGCCGGGCGGGTGCCCGGGCCGGCAGCCGAGGGTTGATCCGCGGGGATTTCCGTTGAGCGCATTCCTTATCGTAACAGCCGTCTGGCAGGTGATTCAGGACAGGATGGATCACACCGTTGTGGCCGCGGCCGGGCGGGAGCGCAGCCGGCGCAGCCGCTCGCCCACATCGAGGAAGTCCACATTTTCCGCATAAATCTGCTGCAGCAGGCGTGCCGCTTCAGGGAACTCGCCCAGCTGCTCGAGCACGGCCGCGGTTTCATAAGCTGCGCCTTGCCAGGCAGCTTTCGGAATGGCTGGGTCGGCCAGCACGCGGCGATACCAGGGCAGTGCCGACTCCGGCAGTTCGAGTCGGGTAAAGCACTCTCCCAGATATGCCGCGCAGGTGCGGCGCTGAGCATCATATTCCGAAGCCGGCGGCCAGGCATTATGGGCGCGTTGCAGTTCCGCGATCGCTTCTTCCCATAGGCCCATTTCACGCAGCGCCATTCCGGTATGCATATGCTGCTCGGCGCTGCTGGGCTGGCCGCTATTCTCCGGCAAGCTGCGCTCGAATTCGGCCAGTACGCCGGCCAGCACTTCTGTGGTGACTGTTGGCGCCTGTCGCATGGTGCCGTTGGCGCCTGGGCCAGTTGGGGGAGCCAATGGCAGGGGATCGGGTGAACCGTTAAGCTCCCGGGCCAGATCCTGCAGGAAAGGATCGGCGACCGGAGTTGAGGCAAAGGACACCACAGGCTGGGGCAAAGCCGGGGAAGCCGCGGGAACAATTGTGTCGGCAGGAACCGCGGTAACCATAGGCTGCGGCTGCAAGTCCATGGCCGCCGGCACGGCCGGCTTGGGCTGAGATTGAGTGATTGGAGGAGCCTCGGCCTGTTGTGCGTCTGATATCAGATGGAGAACACGGTCGAAGTCCGCGGCGGCATTTGCACCGGTGATCTCATCGGTAGCGGCTTCGGAGATTACTTCAATATCAGCTTCAGAGTCTGGCTTGGCAGTGGCTTCGGAAATCAGGTCGGCAGCAATTTCGGCGTCCGATCCGCCAATAGCTTCGGAGTTTACATCGGAAACCGCATCGGAGATTGCTTCGAAAACATCGGAGCCCGCTTCAGCGGGGGTATCGGGAATCAAATCATTAATGATATCGGGAACCCCATCGGCATCGGGGGTCACACCGGCATGGATACTCTGGATCTCTTCGGTAGCGGCCCTGGAAAGCAAATCCGTAACAGCATCGGAGTCCGTGCCGGCAGCGGTTTCGGAAATCAAGTCAATCACGGCATCGGGAACCACGTCGGCAATGGCGTCGGGGACCACTTCAGAAGCCGCATTGGAGATCACATCAAGTGCAGCATTGGATTCAGAACCGGTGCCGGCATTGGCATCAGCACCCAGGTCGGCAATGGCTTCGGCCCCCATTTCGTGAATGACATCAGGCGTCACCTTGGCAACTGTTTCTGCCTCCGCGCCGGCCCGGCCTTCGGAACTTGATTCGACCCTGTGCGAGCCCGTGTCAGCGTTGACTGTGGAGACCACATCGGCAGCGGTATGGGAAATGGTCTCGGCGGCTGCGTCTTCGGAGTCTGTTTCGATATCTGTCCATGGCTGGGATAGATCGAGCTCGATGACGGTTTCCTCAGCATCGGAATCAAAACCGGTTTTGAGAGCGGCTTCAGGCTCCGTTGCAGGAGGTGATGGAGCTATCGGCGGAGAAGGAATTTCCGGTTTGGTTTCAAATGCTATCGCCGCAATTGGCGCATCAACTTCAGCAATGATGTCCGCTGCCTTTGACTC
>JAKATS010000162.1 GCA_021818645.1 Acidobacteriota bacterium
AGATCGTCAGAGCTCATTACCATTGAACCAATTTGGCAGCTTGCCTTTACAGTAAAATCGACTCCTGTGTGCCCAAGATGTCAACAGAGCCAACCTATCTCATAAAGCAGCATTCAATTCCAAGAACTAAATGCATGCGGCTTTTCTTTCGCTCACAATTCCACAAACCGCGCGGAATTGTTTCGCTGGAAAAGCCGCAAAACTGCCCGTGGTAACATTCCTGCACCATTTATGAGACGGGTTCTACAGATTACGATGAATATTTCCGGTCATCAGGCCCGTCATGCCAGGCCGATATACGTGCAGATTGATGTTACGAATATATATTTGCCCTTTCATCAAAGGCACCCCAAAAGGCCGCCGGTATCCAACAGCCACGGTCAATAATTCATTGTGTCTTATGGTAAAATCGCCGGAATAACTACGCCATTTTGCGCTTAATTGCGCCGACACTCTCAGTAACGAAACTGATGATTGGGTAAAAACCTGTAATTCTATCCCACTCCCACTATACAAGCCCGATCCACGACCTTCATAACTTATATTATATTTACCGGGTTTTACAGGCAAATATTCCCGTAAAAACCTTAGTCGGCTCGGTTGAGCCCCGGAGAGGCGAATCGACACGGAATTATTATGCAAATCCGGTCCTAATAGCAACTGCAACGGCCAGGATCTTGCTTGCCAGGTCCATTGCCCGAGCCAGGGGTGCAGGAAATTTCCATCGGTGACCCGGCCCCAGCGCACCGGCGCGGCGTTCAAGACGCGGCGCTGAATAGCCTGGTTCCAGATGGCCATGGCCAGCGCAATCGCAGCCGGGCGCGGCCAACGGCCAGGATTTTGCGGGGCAAGAAAAGGCCGCCGAGAGGAAGGAGAAGAGCGCGCATACGCAAGCAGTCCGGAGACCAGGGACATGGCGGCGGAGTTGCACAAGTTGGCCTGATAGGCAGGGCAAGCGAGCGAGCTCCAGACCTGCGCGGCGGCACGGAAATGCCCCGCCGCTCCCAGCATCTGGATCATATCCGCGCCCAAGGGGGTGTCGCCGGCGGGCACCAGGGATACCAATTTGCGCGTACGATAGCCGACCAAGGCGATGGTATTATTCAGGGCCGGAACCATATCCGGCACGGGCGCGATGCGCAAGGCGGTTTTCATTTCGCGCCAGAAGGTGGCGCGATCCCCGATCAACCAACTCAGATTAGCCATTTGAAAATGCGCCAGGAAGCCACGGTCGAAGCGGGCAGCCCGTTGCATGGCGTTTTTGGCTCCGGTCATGTCCCCTAACTGCAAATCGATCATGGCCAGGCGATGCCAGTTGCGCCAGTTATATGGATTGATGGCGATGGCACGAGCCGCCAACGCCTGCGCGCGGCGGGGATGGATGAGCGACTGCCAATCTGCCTCCAGACGCCAAGATTCGCTAAGGTCGGGGCGCAGGCCACGGGCGCGGCGCAAATAAGCCAGAGCCCGGCGGGTGCTTTGGGTCTGGTCCACGGCGTGCAAAGCCAGCCGGTAACGCAGGTGCCGCACTGCGGCCCAACCCAGTCCGGCCAATATCGCAAGCAGCGTTAGCGAAGCGCCGAGGCGAAGCCAGTATCGACTTTGCTGTAAGATCCGCATGGAGTTCGACCGTGGTTGCGGCCAAGACTTAAGCGCGCACGATGGAAAATGTTCCGAGTCCGAGGCTTCAAGCCTCAGGTTTACGGGAAGTGGTAGGCGGCGCCCAGCGTCAGTACCTGGGCCGTATCCTGCAACGCCTCCATTAGCAACTGATGCTTGAGATCCTTCGGCACGTACAAAATATCTCCCGCCCGAAGGCGCGGGTCGAGGGACTTATGCTTGAGAATTCGACCGATATGAATGCGCACCTCGTGGTGCGTGCCATCCGGCAGGGTGGAAATGATTTCGGCATGGCCTTTGTCGGGCGATTTCCGTAAGCCGCCGGCCAGGGCAATCGCATTGAGCACGGAAATCGGTTCGCCCACACGCAGAGGAAAGGCGCCGGGTTTATGGAACGCGCCCACCACATAAATCATCTTCGAAGGTAGGACGGTAACGGATTCATTGCCCAACAAGACAGGATCATCCTGGGGATTGTTGTACAACATCAACTGCCGCAAACTGTACGATTTCGTGACGGCGGGGCCGACGCCTTGCGAGGTAACCAGCACGGCATCGCCGGCATTGGAAGTCAAACCGCCGGCGCGGGAAATAACTTCCAGCAACGACATGGGACGGGCGGCTTGCAGAGCCATCGGCTTGTACACCGCCCCGGTGACGACGATGGGCTTGCTTTCGACTTGCTGCACGATGACTTGCACGATGGGGTGATTTGCCAAGCCTTCGCGCTGGAGTTCGGCCGTAATAATCCGCTGCAGTTGGGGCGTGGTCAAGCCCGAGGCATGGAAGCGGCGCTGAACAAAAGGCAATTGGATTTCGCCTTGATTATCAACGCGGACAGAGCGGGTCAATTCCGGCATTTGAAAAACAAAGACGGAGAGCAGATCATTGCGGCCGATGATGTAACTATCGGGAACTGCAGGGGTGACCAGATCCGGCTCCAAGTGGGAAGGCACCGCAAGCGTCGGCTGCGGCAAAGGCGAGGCGTTCTGCTGACCGTATTGCCCGTATTGCGCCCAAAGAGAGCCCATCCCCAGAGCCGCGATTACCGCTAGGCAGGACAGGCGATGGAAGTTACGCCGGATATGCATGCTATTCAATCCTCATTCAATTTGCCGCTGGCCAGTCCGTCGCCGGGGAACTGATGCCGGAAAAACGATTCAGAATTTCGCGCAAACCGTCGGCCAAGCCCACGCCCGGCCGCCAGCCGGCGGCCAGCAGGCGATCGCTGCTTACCGATGTGGAGATGCGGGTCAAGGCATCCTGGCCAGAATGGCGCAGCTTGACCTGCGGACGCAAGTCGCGCAAAACGGCAACGACTTCGGAGACCGAGACATTTTCGGCGACGACATTGAATAATCCGTCGGTGGCGACATCCGCCTCCAGGGCCCACAGCAGGGCGGACGACGCATCGCGCACATGCAAGATCGGCCGGATCTGGTCTCCGCCACCATGCAGTACCAGAGAGCGTCCAGTCGCAGCTAAAAAGGCCAGGCGATTCGGCATAGCGTCAAAACGCATCGCCGGCGCCCAGCCATAGACCGTAGACAGCCGCAGTATGCAGCCCGGCAGTCCCCGGCCGCGAGCGAATTCTACAATCTTTTCCGCTTCCAATTTGGCCTGCGAATAGGGCCCCAGCGCTTGCGGGGAATCGGTTTCCGCATAAGGGCCGCCGCTGCCGTAAACGCTGGCGCTGCTGGCGAAGACCAGCCGCGCAATGCCCATCTCCAGGCAAATTTCTACGAGACGCGCCGTGCCCCAATGATTAACTTGTTGGGTCCATTCGGGATGGTCAAAACTAAAGGGAGTGCGAACCAGGGCGGCCAGATGGATCACGCTATGGACCCCCTCGAGGGCCCGACGCATGGCCAGCGGATCGAGGATATCGCCTTCCAGAAACTGCAGTTCCTTTCCGGGCGGGAGTTGCGCAAGCGCCTGCCAGCATTCGCGATGGAAATTATCCACCACGCGCAGCTGCAGATCGGGCGGAGCCGAAAGCATAGCATCGCGGATCAATTGGGAGCCGATATAGCCCAATCCGCCGGTGATGAGCACCACCCGTTTCATGGGGTTTTATCCATTGCCGAAGGGCGCAGTTGAGTATGCAGGCCGCACTCGGTTTTTGCGGATTGGGCCCAGCGGCCCGCGCGCGCCATTTCGCCGATTTGCACCGGGCGGGTGCAAGGCTCGCAGCCGATGCTGAGATATCCCTGTGAGGTGAGCGGATGTTCGGGAAGCCGGTGTTCTGCTATGTAATTAAAAACATCGCGGCGGGACCAAAAGGCGAGCGGGTGGATGCGAAGGACCGACGCGCCAGGCTCGAGGACTTGCAGGTGCGCGCGCTCCGCGGTCTGGTCGGGAATAATTCCGCTGATCCAAGCGCGATAACCCCGCAAAGCTTCCTGCATAGGAACTACCTTATGCAAATGACAGCATAGATCGGGATCCCGTTGGTAGAGATTACCCTGCGGCTGGCCCGCAGGATGGTCTCCCGAAGCAGTCCGCGCGATCCGTAGGTTGAGTTTCCATAGTGAGACAATTTTGTCACGAAAAGCCAGAGTTTCAGGGAAATGATAGCCCGTATCCAGGAAAATGACAGGCAGGCGCGGCGCCCAAAGCGAAATCATATGCAAAAGCGGCATGCTTTGGGTTTGGAATGATGAACTGGCGATAACCTCGTCTCCGAAACGCCGCAGCGCCCATTGCAATATGTGAGCCGGGGAGGCTTGATCCAGCTGGCGGTGCGCATCCATCCATTCGTCGGATTCGCCCACAGTTGAGCCCGGCATTTCCATGATCGCATCCGCCGTAAAAATACAATTTATCAGTCTGGGGGGCGGATGAAATCCGCAGCGGGCAGGAAGCTCTTCCGGCGCAGCAATTGCAAAAGTTGTTCCACGACCTCGGTCGCCGAATCCACCGCGGTGCAGGCCTGAAATTCCGGTTGCACAGGAGGTTCGTAATTTTGCCCAACTCCGGTGAGATTGTCCAAAGTGCCCGCATGGGCGCGGGCATACAAACCTTTGGTATCCCGCTGCCGGCAGATCTCCAATGGGCAATCGACAAAAATTTCAAGAAAATGTTCCGCGCCGATGCCCTCCCTCACGAGTTCGCGATCGCGCCGAAACGGCGAGACGAAAGTGCAAAGGACCAGATTGCCGTGTTCAAAAAACAGACGCGCGACCTCGCCGGCGCGTCGGATATTTTCCATGCGATCGGCCGGAGAAAAACCCAAATCGCCGCACAGGCCGTGGCGCAATTGATCACCGTCGAGGAGCATGGTCTGGCAACCGATCTCAAAAAGGCGCGTTTCCAGCATGCGAGCCAGAGTAGATTTGCCACTGCCGGACAAACCGGTAAACCAGAGCACTCCCGCTTTATGACCATTGCGGGCCTCGCGAACGGCACGAGGCAGGTTCCAGGGCTGCCAGACGGCGCCGGCCGGGCTGATGACGTCGATATCCTGCGGTCTCGGGATGGACGGTTCAATCTGCCGGGTTTCCGTACGAATCATGCCGGCAGCGACCGTCCCATGGGTAAAAGGGTCGATCAGGACGAAGCTGCCGGTGGCGGCATTGTGGTCAAATGGATCAAAAAAGATCGGCTGCGCGGCGGTGATTTCCACCCGACCGATGTCATTCCAAGCCAATTCCCGTCCGATCTTGCGATGCAAGGTGTCAACATCCATGCGGTAATCGACGCGCGAGACATAGGCGCGGGTGGCGCGGGTGGTATGGCGCAGGATGTAAGCCTGCGCGGGATCCAGGGGAGTTTCCAACATCCAGCAGAGCATGGCATCGAAGCGGGCGCCGACCAGGGGCAGATTGTGCCGGCGAACGATCATGTCGCCCCGGCTGATATCCATTTCATCTTCAATTTCCAGCACCACCGAATCGCCGGCACTAGCTTCAGCGACCACCCCATCCGCACCATGCAGGGAACGAACGCGCGAGATCTGTCCAGAGGGCAGAACCGCAATTTCCTCACCGGGGCGAATCACGCCCGAGGCGATCTGCCCGGCAAAGCCGCGGAAATCCTGGTGCGGACGCACAACAAACTGCACCGGCAGGCGAAAATCCAACAAATTCCGGTCAATGGCGATATTGACGGTTTCGAGATGATGCAGCAATGTGCTGCCCTGGTACCAGGGCATATGCAGGCTACGCTCGACCACATTGTCGCCATGCAAAGCGGAGACCGGAATGAAGACGAGATCCTTGACCTCGAGCTTGCTGGCAAAGGCCGTGAACTCATCGACGATCGCGCGAAAAGCGGTTTCGGAGTAGTCCACCAGATCCATTTTGTTGACGGCAATTAAAAAATGCGGAATACCGAGCAGGGAAGAAATGAAAGCGTGGCGCCGGGATTGCGTCAATACGCCTTTGCGGGCATCCACCAAAATCAAGGCCAGGTCGGCGGATGAGGCGCCCGTTACCATGTTGCGCGTATACTGCGAGTGGCCGGGCGTATCGGCGATGATGAATTTGCGCCGGGGCGTGGCAAAGTAACGGTAGGCGACATCAATCGTGATGTTTTGTTCCCGTTCGGCGCGCAGGCCGTCGGTGAGCAGGGCGAGGTTGAGTCCGTCTTCACCGCGGCGGCGGCTGGCCGCCTCCAAGGCCATCAACTGATCCTCAAAAATAGATTTGGTGTCGTAGAGCAAACGACCGATGAGCGTGCTTTTACCGTCATCGACGCTGCCTGCGGTGGAAAAGCGCAATAGATCCATGGCCGGGAAGGCCGTGGCGGTCGCTACAGGCGCGACCGGATGCACGGCATCGGGAATGGCGATGGCGGCTACCGGCGAGTTTTCCGTTATCAACGAAGCCATTAGAAATAACCCTGCCGTTTACGGTCTTCCATGGCGGCTTCGCTGCGCTGATCGTCCAAGCGGCCACCACGCTCAGTAACGCGGGCTGCCGCGGTTTCCAGGATGATCCGCTCGACCGAATCGGCGCGCGATTCCACTGCCCCCGTACAGGTGGCGTCGCCCACCGTACGGAAGCGGACCATGCGTTCTTCCGGCTTATCCAGCGGGGTCAAAGTTACGAAGGGCGTTTCCGCCAACAGCAAACCATCCCGGGGAAAAACCCGACGCTGATGGGCAAAGTACAAACTGGGCAGCGCCATGCCCTGTCTTGCTATGTATTGCCAGACATCCAATTCCGTCCAATTGGAGAGGGGGAAAACGCGAAAATGCTCGCCGGGCGCATGCATGCCATTGTAGAGATTCCACAATTCGGGGCGCTGGTTTTTGGAATCCCACTGACCGAAGGCGTTACGATGGTAAAAGATGCGCTCGTTGGCGCGGGCTTTTTCCTCATCGCGCCGGCCGCCACCCACGGCGCAATCAATTTTTAATTCCCGAATAGCATCCAACAATGTAACGGTTTGCAATGCGTTGCGGCTAGCCAAGGGTCCTTGTTCT
>JAKATS010000337.1 GCA_021818645.1 Acidobacteriota bacterium
CTTGTTTCCGCGCGACCATTGGCTGCATTTCACGTTGTACGGTGAATACGAAGATCTCAACCAGGCTGCGCTCTACAAAATGGAAGTCAGCGGGTTTGGCGGCGAGGATTTGATGGGTCCGCTTGCCCTGGCGCGGCATGCTCCCGCGCATACCTTTGAACAGCGGGCAATTATGTACCATGATTGGGGTCATACCAATCTCACCTTCAATTTCATCAGCGAAACTGCCTTGCAAGCCCCGCGCGGAAATAATTTCGGCTACGTATGGGGTGTATTCCGCGAGCCGCGTTGGACGGGCATGGCGGCCGGAATGAAAGGTTCCGGCATGGCCGCGCCTCCGGCGTTATCTGCCGCGCGCCTGGGCTATGGTCTGGAAATGATGGGTGCGCTTGGAAACAACCGGCAATTTGGTTTCTTTTGGCATCAGGAACAACAGTATCTCGGCCCTGTTTTTTCCTACGCTCTATCTCCGCATTGGAGTGTGCATGTCGAACCCGCCTTCGGGTTGTCGGATGTGAGCGATCCTTTTCTGTTCCGGTTTGGCCTTGGCTATTCCGTCAATCATTTTGCGCGAAGAATCGCCCGGGCTTTTTAAAAAAGGCATCCTTCGATAGCCATCGAAAGGCGGCGAAATCATATGAATGTGCGGACTCGTGTGAAATACATTGGAATCGGCATAGGGATCATGCTGTTGGTATTGCCGCTGATGGGTTATCTCGTGCTTAGGTCAGGTTATGTTCCCGTAGCCTGTCCGATGCGTCCACTGATGCTCGAAAAATATCTGGCGAAAACAGCCCTGCATGCTGTTCTCCGGCGTGAAGCCCCCAAAACTGCGCCCTTGCCGGTCACGGTCCGGAATCTGACGGCGGGTGCAGCCATTTATCGCCGGAATTGCAGTTTTTGCCATGGTCTGCCGGGAAAGGGCCGTACCGCGGCGGCATTCGGGATGTATCCGCCCCCTCCGCAATTCTTCAAGCCTAAGGCAATGGTCACCATGGATCAGGTGGGGTGGTCATTCTGGAAAGCCAAATACGGAATTCGTCTGACGGGTATGCCGGCATTCCATGCATCGCTTTCCGATCGGCAGCTTTGGCAGGTGGTGCTGATGTTAAAACACGGGAATCGCCTGCCTGGCCCGGTGCTGGCACGGTTAAGAAAAGCTCGATGATGTCGCCATGGCCTCGTCTTTGTAGCGCGAGGTCTTGCATCCGGCGGACCGCCGCTGCGGCGACGGCATGCGGGTGGATGGGGAAGAATTTATGCCTGCGAACCCGGATCGTAAAGGCCCGCGCCGCATCTCCTTTAATGATGCAGGGTTTTGTATAATTTCTCTGCATCCGATTGCGCCTGGGCAACCTGGGCCGGTGTCATGCGTGATGAAAGGTTCCGCATCGCATGAGCAACGGATTGATATAAGGTGTTATCTGGTGTTGTACCTAACTTTGTTGTGAAATACCATTGGTCCGCCACTAGGTAGTCCTGCGGCACGCCTTGGCTGTGATCGTAGAACCCGTCTAGATTGTATTCGGCGGCCTCATCGTCATAGGCCGCTGCCTTCGCCAAAACAAAATACTTGTATGCTTCAATATAATTTTGCGGTGTGCCCTGGCCGCGCTCGTAGAGCACGCCCAGAATGTAATCAGCCCGCGCAAATCCCTGCGCCGCCGCCTTGCCGTACCAGTACGCGGCCTTGGCATAGTCCTGCGGCACGCCCTGGCCGTGATAGTAGAGCAAGCCCAGATTGTATTCAGCTAACGAATATCCCTGCGCCGCCGCCTTGCCATACCAGTACGCGGCCTTGGTGTAGTCTCGCGGCACGCCCTGGTCGTTGCGGTAGAGCTCACCCAGATAGTATTCAGCCCACGCAAATCCCTGCGCTGCCGCCTTGCCATACCAGTATGCAGCCTTGGCGTAGTCCTTCGGCACCACGCCCTGGCCGTAGTCGTAGAGATCGCCCAGATTGGTTTCGGCGGCTGCATATCCCTGCGCCGCCGCTTTGCCGTCCCAGTATGCGGACTTGGCGGGGTTTGGCTTCACGCCTAGGCCGAGGGCATAGAGATTGCTCAGATTGGTTTCGGCCCGTGCAAATCCCTGCGCCGCCGCCTTGCCATACCAGTACGCGGCCTTGGTGTAGTTCTGCGGCACGCCTTGGCCTTGCTCGTAGAGATCGCCCAGATTGGATTCGGCCTGCGCAAATCCCTGCGCCGCCGCCTTTCGATACCAGTACGCAGCCTTGGCGTAATTGCTTTGATGCACATAGGCCAATCCCAATTTGAATTGGGCTTGCGGGCTGTTTGAGCCAGAATGCGAGATCGCCTGGATTGTTACAAAGGCAATAATAATGGCTGCAATGGCAAAAATTGCAATCGGAATGGATGAGACGCCGCGTTGCATGGGAATCTGGAAATTCTACATTGGGGACGCAATATTACCATAAAATTCTGTAAAAAAATAAATGCCTGTTGTCACGATTCATTCAAAAAATGAATTGTTGAGGCGAGGTCAATCGAGAGATTGGAATTTCGTTGGAATCTAATTCCGGTGCCGGTTCGCTTGGGAAAACCGTGCTTTTGCCTGCTCATGCCGAATCCTGCTAAATGGCCAAATTCGCTTTAGAAGGCCGATGCTCTGGTCCAGTTGCGCTGCGTACCCGTGTGTTTAATGATCCGGGGACACTCCCTGGGGCGAGGTCAGGATGAACGTGACCCTCCCCGGGGTTCTGCGTTTATGCGGAGTGCCGCGGTGGATCACCAGCCGGTCGCCCGCCCGCAGTTGCAGCCGCGTCGCGCCCATCACCCGCTTCCCCCGCCATTCTCCTGGTGCAATCATGCGCCCGCCCTGCGGCTGCCCGCCCACTTCATATTCGGTTTCCCCCTCCAGAATATGAAATATATGGTCGCGGTGCTGGTGCGACTCAAAGCCCGGCGCCGTGGTCTTGGCTTCCGTCGTCAGCACCATGGTGAAAGGCAGTTCATTGCTGTCAGGCCCGCTGACCATCTGCACGCTGCCCGGCCGGGCTTCGGTCCTGCGGATATCCCGGGCGATCTCGGCCGCCCGGAAAATCTGGTACGGCGGCAGTTCCGGGTTCCGGGGATCAGCTTGGCTGCGGGGTTTCATGCGGGTCAACACCAGCCCGGCCGTGGCCGCCGGCGCCAGGCGCAGAAAAGTTCGCCGTTCCGGTTTCGCGGTTTTCATCGTTGTCATTCCATTCCGGTTGCGTTCTATGCTGAATGTATCAGAATCAGTTTCGGTATGTGAAAGGCTGCGGAACTATTTTCCCCCTCCCGCAATGGCTGTAATTGACGCGCACGATAATCCGGCCCATGGTGGGCGCGCCGTTCCGGTGCAGGAGCATGTCCATGGGCAGGTGCGGATGAAATTCGTCTCTGCGCGCCATCAGGTGTTTGCGGGCATGTCGAATGCGGCTGCGCCGTCGGTCACAGCGTCATGAGTCATTAATGTGTAATGCGCGGGACCTATAAGGAACCCCGCGCGCAAGCGGCCTGCGGGCATTGCTTGGGGCAATTGCCCATGACGAAATCTGCTGCCCGGCTCGGCCGTTAACGCTTCAGGCGGTGGAAGGAGTATGCTCAGGGCATGAAAATACGCGTCATCTGCGTTTTCCTGTTTTTGCTGGCGATGGCTTGGGGGCAGGCGCGGCTGCCGCTGGCGCCGCCGTACCCGGCGCCGGACGCGCGCTATAAGGCGGACATCCTGGTGGTGGTAGCGCACCCCGACGACGAGACTATGGTGGCGGGTTATTTGGCGCGGGCGATTGATCAAGGCAAGCGCGTGGCCGTGGTGTTCTGCACCCGCGGACAGTCGGGCGGCAACATGGTGGGCGCCGAGCAGGGGCTGGCGCTGGCGATGGTGCGCACCATGGAAGCCCGCCGGGCGATGGCCGCCTTGGGTATTCATAACGTCTGGTTTTTATCGGGCAGGGATACGCCGGGCAACGGCGATCCGCTGCACTCGTTGGAGAGCTGGGGCCATGGCCAGGTGCTGGAGGAGGTGGTGCGGGCGATTCGGCTGACGCGTCCGGAAGTGGTGATTACCTGGCTGCCGGACTACGTCGTGGGCGAAAACCATAACGATCACCAGGCCTCGGCGATTATCACCACCGAGGCTTTCGATCTGGCCGGCGATCGCACCGCCTTTCCCGAGCAGCTCGAGCCGGCTGAGAACCGCTTTGGTTTCGCCAACCTGGACGAAGGGCTGCATCCCTGGCAGGCGCAGAAGTTGTATTACTTCAGCGACGCCACCCATACCGGCTTTTTGCAGGGCTGGGGTCCGCAGTTCGCCAACCACGGCATCTCGCCCAAGCGGCATGTCAGCTACGCCACGCTGGAGTTGCGCTCGGCGGCGCAATACCTGACCCAGGAAGGCGTGGGGCTCGCGGCTGCGGCGGCGCTGCGGCAGCATACGGCTTACGCCCAACTGCCGGATGTGGTGCGGTGGAACCGGCTGGTGCTGGCCAAGTCATGGGTCGGACATGCCTGCCCCGCGCGTTATGCTCCGGGCTGCACTGCGCCCGTTTTTGCCGGCGTCCGCGCCGGCCGCATCGCATTTCATCCCGCGCCGGGCTACCGGCCGCTGGACCGGCGCGGGCTTTCGCTGCGCTTGGGCGATCCGTGGGCGTTTTATCATCGTTTCTGGCGCGCGCACGGCATCACCCAACTTTTCCGGCTTTTGCGGCCGGAGCGGGGCGTATCGCCCGGCCAGACTTTCCATACCGCTTTAATTCTGCATAACGGCGCCGCAATCCCGGTGACGGCCACGGTTCAAGCCCAATTGCCGGGGGGCTGGTCGGCGCTCGCCGGCGATGCGCGCTACCGGCTGGCGCCGGGAGAGAATGATCCGATTGAAGCGGTGGTGAAGATTCCGGCGGGCGCGGCGCGCGGCTGGCAGCCGATTGGCTGGACAGCGGCATCAGCCGGCGCGCCCGCGGGCAGTAACCGGCTGCAAGTACGCCTGCGCCTGGATGTGCGCTAGCGTACGGCAGCTTTTCGCACACCGGGCGAAGCGGTGATTGCGGCTGTGATGTGTCGCTGCCGCTGCGACGCCTCGTACCCGGCATCGTCTCCATCCTGGCGCTGCTGTTCGTTGCCGATTTCGGATCACTGCGCCGGCTATTCTGCGCTGAATCGTCCGTTCCCTGGCTTCTGCCCCTTATTTCTCGGGCACCGCTTCGGGCCTTCTCGGAATGCGGGGCTGTTGGTTTTAGCTGCCTGCCCGTTTCCGCTTTAGCAATAATGCCTTGACCCGCGGCTGGCTTTCCCGCCACGCTGGCCAGCGGAGCCTCTGTATGTCATCATCCGCCTTCGATCTTCTGCCGCGCCGCGATTTTCTCAACTGCCTCGGCGCGGCGGCTCTGGCATGGCCCGCCTTGCCCGCGGCGTCGGCTGCGGAATCGGCGTCGCCCGCGGCTCGCTTGTCTCCCCCGCGGTTCCCGCAGCGCGACTTTCCCATCACCCGCTATGGCGCCCGGCCCGGCGGCGCCGACTGCACCCTCGCCATCGCCCGGGCCATCGCCGCCTGCCATGCCGCCGGCGGAGGCCGGGTCGTGATACCGGCAGGCGTTTTTCACACCGGCAAGATTCATCTCCTCTCCGGCGTCAATCTGCATCTCGTGTCCGATGCCACGCTGCGCTTTTCCACCGACCATCGCGCCTATCTGCCGCTGGTCCGCACTCGCTGGCAGGGCATCGAGTGCATGAACTACTCGCCGCTTATCTATGCATACCGCCAGCACAACATCGCCGTCACCGGCGCGGGCACGCTCGACGGCCAGGCCGGCGAAGGTCGCTGGTGGGGGTTGAAGGGCCGGCGCGGCTTCGGCTGGCGGCCGGGGCAGCCCAGTCAGCGCTCCTCCTGGCTGCGGCTCTATCAGGAGGGCCAGCGCGGCACCCCGCTCGCCCGCCGCGTCTTCGGTCCCGGCGCCCATCTGCGCCCCGCGTTTCTCGAGCCCTTCGGCTGCCGCAATGTGCTCATCGAGGGCGTCCGCATCATCCGCTCGCCGATGTGGGAAATTCATCCCACCTACTGCGGGAACGTGATCGTGCGCGGCGTGCGCATTCACAGCCTGGGGCCCAATAACGACGGCTGCGATCCCGACTCCTGCTCGAATGTGCTCATCGAAAACTGCTCCTTCACCACCGGCGACGACTGCATCTCCATCAAATCCGGACGTGATCGCGACGGCCGCCGCATCGGCATTCCCTGCGCGCATGTGCTCATCCGCAACTGCGTCATGCACGCCGGCCATGGCGGCGTGGCCATCGGCAGTGAAATGTCGGGCGGGGTTCGCGATGTGCGGGTGGAAAACTGCCGGATGCCCGGCTCTGCCGCGGGCTTCGGCCTCGACTACGCCCTCCGCATCAAGAGCAATCCCCATCGCGGCGGTACCGTCTCCGGCGTGGTCTTTGAAAACATCCGCGCCGGCCGCGTGACCCGCGACGCCCTCGAACTCACCCTGCATTACGGCCATCAGGCGGTGCAGGGCCGGCATTGGCCGCATATTGAAGATGTGGTCATCCGCAACTTTCTCTGTCACGAAGCCCGCATGGGGCTGCATTTCGAGGGCCTGCCGGGAGATCCGATTACCGGGGTGACCCTCGACCACTGCCGCATTCTCAAAACCGATCGGCCCGATCAGGTTCGCTATCTGAAAAATGTCCGGGTGCGCGGCCTCGAAGTCAACGGCCGCAATATCACCCGCCTATGAGGCTGGTTCAGGCATAGCTTGCTTGCGTGGGGAAGGCTCGGGATTCGGGACGTGCTCTCTGGAATATTCCCAATCACCCTTTCATCCCTGCCGCCTTCGCCATTTTCTTCTTCTCCACCCCCGCAGCCTCCCGCGGCTGCGCCAGCGATTCGCGGATTTCGCCCGCAATCGCCTTGGTCAGGGCGCGGGGAAATTCCGTCTTGGCGGTGGCCAGCGCCTGCCGCCGCACCAGCTTGTGGCCGGCGATGCGCAGCAGCCGGTA
>JAKATS010000197.1 GCA_021818645.1 Acidobacteriota bacterium
CGCTCGTTTTTGTAAAAAAGCCTGCGTGCCTTCGCGCATATCCCCAGTGCCACAGGCGAGGGCAAAAAGACTCGCTTCCAACTGCAAACCATCGGACAGGCTGGTTTCCATGCCCCGGCGCACGGCTTCGAGGCATAGGCGCAGAGCCCAGGGCGACAGGGCGGCGAGTTTGCGGGCCAATTGCGCAGCGGCGACGCGCAGCTCAGCCGGCGGCGTGACCTGATTCACCAGACCGAGCTGGAGCGCCCGGTCCGCGCTGACCGGTTCGCCACCCAGCAGCATTTCCAGCGCCGGCCCGGCTCCGATCAGTCTCGGCAGACGCTGCGTGCCGCCATAACCGGGAATCAGTCCCAATTTAACTTCCGGCTGCCCCAGTTTCGCGGTTGCGGAGGCGATGCGAAACGTACAAGCCAACGCCAGTTCGAGGCCGCCGCCCAGGGCCAATCCATTCACAACCGCGATGACCGGCTTGGGAAATAATTCAAACCGGCGCATCAGACTCTGCCCATTGAGGGCCATTTTCCGCGCGGTTAACGGGGTCAGCTCCGCCAGTTCACTGATATCGGCACCGGCGGCAAAGGCCTTTTCGCCCGCCCCGGTGAGCAAAATCACCCGAATGCCGGGATCCATTTGAACCCGGTCCAGCGCTTGGCCCAATTCGGATAATAGCTGCTGGTTCAAGGCATTCAACTTTTGCGGACGGTTGAGCGTGATCCATGCCAGCTCGCCATCGCGCTCGTATTGTATGGTGACGAATTCCATTACGCCCGAATGTCAGAACCTTACCCGATTTTAGCAGAGCGGCCAGGGCGCGCTTGTTTTGAAAATTCAAACGACATGAAATAAGCGCGTAAGCCCATATATTCCCGAATTGGAAAACTGAACATCCCCCTAAAGGGGGGTCCCCCCAATGGGGCATTGATCCAATTCGGAGTTATCGCTTTATATATCAGGATGCAATTCAATACTTTTGGCGAAACTCGCAGCTGTGGGCGAGGGTGGAAAAACCGTACCTGCGGAGTGCTGCTGGCATACAGCGTACTGAGCCTGACGCGCCTGTGGGGCATGGGACATTCGTACCGCCTGGGAGCGGGAGATGAAATTCGACTTCGGGTATTCAATGCCCCCGAGTTAAACACGCAAGCCCGCATCAATAGCCGCGGCAATGTGATTCTGCCGGTGCTGGGCAAGATGCAAATTGGAGGCGAAACTCCGGAGCAGGCCCGGCACCAGATCCAGGCCCGCCTGGCCGCGGTTTATCTGCGCCATCCCCAGGTTGAGCTGGGAGTCGTCCATTACGCCAGCCAGAAGGTAACGATTTTAGGCGCGGTGCGCAAGCCCGGGGTTTTCGCCTTGCGACGGCATCGGGATTTATTTTCGCTGCTGGCGCAAGCCGGAGGTTTAAGGCGAAATGCCGGCGCGATCTGGATTACACCGGCGGGAGGGAAGCGAACGAGACAGCTTAGTTCCCTGCCCTCGGGCACGCCGCTGGCCGACCCCCGGCTGGGTCCCGGTGACGTGGTGCAAGTGGGAGTTCCGTCGTTTGTCTATATCGGCGGGGAAGTGAAACATCCCGGCGCGTATGCCTATCCACCGGCGGGTTTGACCTTGCTGGAGGCGCTCAGCCTGGCGGGAGGGGTGCGCAGCGAGGCCGTGCTCGACCGCACGCGCTGGGTGCAGCTGACACCGCAGGGCCGGCGCATTACCCGGCGGCTGCGGCTGGGTCCGGTGCTGGCGGGCCAGGCGCCCGACCCCGTGCTGCGGGCCAATGATCTGGTCTATATCCCCTCCAGCCTCGGACGCGAGACATTGATTCACGGCCTGCGCACCGCGCTCGCGGCCGGGGTGACGATCGCCACCGGCGTCATTATTTTTCACTAACCTCGAATCGCGACACACCGCAAAACACATCAAGAACATGCCCGAACCGCGAACTCACGCAGCAACGCCCCGACTGACAGACTCTGCAGGGATGCAAGCCGACTCCATGCCCGACTGGAGCCGGCCAGTGGCGCAGACCGCCAACCTCCGAGACCTACTGCAGCGCCATGCGCGGGGATTTTACGGCATTTGGGCGACAACGATCGCGGCCGCGCTGGCGGCGGTGATCTGGCTGCCGCGGCAATACCGCAGCAGCGCGGAATTCGTAATACGCTCGCCGGAGCGTCTGGCCCGAAGAGAAAATTCCGTGAACCCGGCCGCCAATGTCCGACGCAGCTCCTGGCTGGCGCTGCTGCAGGACCCCGCGCTGCTGGAACAAGCATGGCAACCGGCCGGAAGCCCGGCGATGCGGAACTCAAACCATGCGGGCCTGCCGGCTGGTTTCCGGAGCCGATTCCGGGTGCACTATATTCCGCGCAGCCGGGTGGTGGCGCTGCAATTTACGGCAGCCAATCCGGGCCGAGCCCAGACATTTTTACGGAATCTGTTGCGCCTGTTCCACGACCGCTTGCAGCGGAATGCGCAGGCAACCCTGCGGCGCCAGCAGCAACGGCTGAACCGGCAAAACCGCGTATTACAAGCGCAACAAGCGCAAACCCAAGGCAAAATTCTCGCCTTTGCCGAGCGGCATCCCTGGGTACTGACGGGGCGGCTGTCGGTGCAGCAGCAGAGATGGAACGCGCTGGCGATGGAGCTGTGGCGAACCGAGGGACGTCTGACCGCGAGGCGAGCGGCCCTGGGCACGCCAACCAATCCCAATGTACCGGCAATGTTGCCGCTTGAAATGGAGCAGGCGCGGGCCGAGGCGGAGCTGGCGCGCCGGAACCGGATTTATCTGCCGACCGCGGCGCCGGTGCGGCAACAGCAAGCCCGCATCCGCAGTTGGCGAGCGAGCCTGGTGCAAGCTCGCGCGGCCCAGCAAACCTGGGCGACGGTGCGCCTGCAGCGGCGCGAGAAACAAACCGCGGCGCTGGCCAGAGAGCTGCGGCGCCAGACGGCGCGGGTGGCCCAGGAGCGCCATCGCATTTTTGCAGCACGGCAACTGCGCCTGGCGCTCCGCCGGCAGAATCAGGCGCTCGCCGGTTTACGAGCCAGCCAGCTTTATTGGGATGCCAGGCGGGGCACCGGCCCGGTGCTGCGCGTGCTGGTTCCTCCGCTATGGCCGGGCAGGCCTATCGCGCCGCGGCCTTTTCTGGACCTGGGTTTAAGCCTCGCGGTGGGCGGCGGGCTGGCCCTGGCGTTTGTATTCTGGCGCGAGCGCCAATTGGACCCGATCCTGCTGCCGGCCGACGAGCCATTGCCGCTGCCGGTCTGGGCTCATTTGCCGCGGGTTGCAACTTCATCCCGTAAAGCATTCAGCCAGCGCATGAAGAAGCCCGCGCGGGAGCCGAAATCACCCCGATTCCCGAAGGTTTCCGGTGCGGTTGGGGAGCCGGCGGCAGAAGCGCCACGCACAGCTCGGGCTTTCAATCCCACCCTGGACAGTCGCGCTTGGAATGCTCAGCTCGCATTTGCCACCGCGCGCCTGTTCCAAAATAATGCGCGCCGCATTTGGACCTTTACCAGCCTATTGCCCGGCGAGGGGAAAACGACAGTGGCCTGGGGGATGGCTCGCCAACTGGCGACGATGGGACAGAAAGTGCTGGTCATTCAGCCGCATGAAAAGCCAACCGATGCGGCCGCAGGTCCATTTCTGAACTTTACGCTCGAACAGTGGCTTGCGGACCCTAAAATCGAAGCCTTTCATCTCCTGCCCGGCATGATGGCGGGGATACGGGCGGAGCAAACGGTGATCGCGGCGGCTGGCGAACGGCAACTGGAGCAGGCGCTGCGATTCCTGGCCCAGAACCATATTTTTATTTTTGTTGACGCCGGCGCCTGGAGCCAGGACCCATGGGTGGGCGCCTGGCTGCGCTTGAGCGACATGGGGCTATGGGTGGCAGCGCATGGCCGCGGACGGCGGTCGGCCTGGGCCCATCTGGGGCGGCAATGGCGCGATTCTGGTTATCCGCCGGCGGCGATTCTCGCCAATTTCTGCCGCGGCCTGCAGCCTGTGACCCTGCCGACCGAGGCAGTACATTCGCGGGCAATTGCCGATGCAAGCAGAGGAGAAAGTTCCCGCTCCGCCCATGCCTGAACCAACCGCGACCTCAGCCGCCGAATGCCCATGATGCTCCATCCCGAATCCCGAGGCCGGCTGCAGCTTTCCGCCGTGATCATCACGCGCGATGAAGAGCGGCACCTGCCCGCCTGCCTGGACTCACTGCGGGGAGTGGCGGATGAATTGATCGTGGTGGATGACCACAGCCGGGACCGCACGCGGCCCATCGCGGCTGCGTGGGGCGCCCGCATTTATGCCCGCCATTTTGACTGGTCAGCGCGGCAGATGAACTACGGGCTGGAGCAGGCGCGCGCGCCCTGGGTGCTGCTCATTGACGCCGACGAACGCCTGAGCGATGAACTGAAGCAGGAAATTCGGACGGTGCTGCTCGATCCGGGGGGATGCCGGGGATTTTTTCTGCCCCGGCAAAATCATGTCTTCGGCCGCTGGCTGCGGCATGGCGGCAATTACCCCGACTATAACGCGGTGCGGCTTTTCCGCCGCGGGTGCGGGCGTTTTCGCGACCAGCCGATCCATTCTCCGCTCGAGCTCGATGGCCGCGCGGGATATCTGCGCGCTCCTCTGCTGCACGATTCCTACCGCAATCTGCACGACTATTATGCCAAGTTCAATTCCTATACTTCGCTGGAAGCCGAAGGCATGAGGCGAAAAGGGCGGCACTTTTCCTGGCCCAGGATGCTGACCACGGCCGGCGGGCATTTTGTGCGGCGGCTAATCTGGCAATCCGCCTATCTCGATGGCTGGCCCGGGGTGGTGTATTGCCTGCTCGGACTGCACTATGACCTGGTTCGATTCTGGAAGCTGCGAGAACGCGGAATGAACACGCAGGTCGCGATGCGCGCCGTTACAACTGCAAATACGGAGCCGGCATGCGAATAGGTCTGGATATGCAAGCCGCGCGGGGAGAAGTGACCGGCCTGGGGCGCTACGCACTTGGGCTGCGCGCGGCAATGCGCACGGCCGCGGGCATCGAGTGCGTGGAACTGGGGCTTACGGGCGCCGCGCATCTGCGCACGCCGGCGCGCATGCTGCGCGAACAATTCCTGCCCTTGCGGATGCGGCGCCATGGGCTGGATATATTGCACCTGCCCGCCTTCGCGCCGCCGCTGTGGGGCGCGGCGCGGCGGGTGTGCACGCTGCACGATTTGAATATTCTCGACGATGCCCGGATTCTTGCGCCCGGGCTGTCGCGTTTTTACTGGCGCACCTGGCTGCCACATCTGGCGGCAAGAGCGGATGCGATCATTACGCCCTCAGGCCATACCGCATTGCGTTTTCGCCGGCATTTTCCGCATGCCCGGGCGAGCGTGCATGTGATTGCCTATCCGCCCGGGGCGGAATTTCAGACCGCATCTCCGGAGGAATGCCGGCGGGTGCAGGTGAAATACCGGCTGGCGAAGGCGTTTTGCCTGGGTGTGGGCGCGCTGGAGGAGCGCAAGGACTGGCTGCTGGTATTGGCCGCACTGGCCCGGCTGCCGCATGAATTGTGCCCGCAGCTGGTGCTGGCCGGCCCGGAGCGCGAGCAGACCCAGGCGCTTATGAAACACATGCAGACATTGCAATTGGGCGAACGGGTGCGCCGGCTGAGTTATGTGCCGCTGGCTGATCTGGTGGCACTTTATTCCTGCGCCCGGCTGCTGCTGTTTCCCGACCGCAATGCCGGCTATGGGCTGCCGGTTCTCGAAGCCATGGCATGCGGCGCACCGGTGCTCAGCCTGGCGTGCGCCGCCTTGCCTGAAACCTGCGCCGGGGCGGCCGCACTACTGGAACCTCCATTTACTCCGGCACGGCTGGCGCAGCGCTGGGCCGAACTACTGCAATTGCCCCAGCAACGCATTGGCTTGCGCCGCAAAGGCTGGGAACGAGTGAGCCGGTTATCGTGGCCGGCAACGATGGCTCAGGTCATTGCGGTTTATGAATCGGTGCTGCGAGAAGGCATCCAGCGGCCCAAGACGCAGCCCGCGTGGGCGGCTGGAGGGGTTTCCCCATGAGCCGCGCGATTGCAACGCATGGAATTGGGATGACAGATGGGCCGGTGCTGCTGCTGGCTGCAGCTTCCGGCCTGTTCATCGTGCGCTGGGGCTGGCTGGGAGCGGCGGCAATTGCCGGGCTGCTGATCTTGGTGGCAGCGTATCAATGCGGCCGGAACGAAGTGTGGGGACGCTGCCTGATCGCCGCATTCTTCATCGCGACCCCCGACTTTCCACTGCACCGGACGCTGGGGTTTCATCTGCTTTGGTCTTCAGGCCTGACATTTTCCAATTTCCTACTGCCGATCCTTTCCTTGCCGGTGCTGGCCGGCGCCTGGCGCACACAGCAAAAGTTCGTTCCCACGGGAACTTATAAAGTCTGGCGCCGCTGGCGCGGATTTTTGCTGTTTGCGCCCCTGACACTTATGCCTGCGTCCGTATTGGGACAGATGACGTCCGGCGATGCCGTACTACTGCTGGCCCACTGGATCAAACTTCTGGGAATTTGCATTCTCGTGGGTTTTATTCTGGCGGGACTTGAAGACCCGCGGCTGCGGCGGAATCTGAGCTGGATTCTGGCGGCTGGAATGGGGTTGAATCTGCTGCTGGCGGCGGCGCAGACCCGCGGCTGGCTGGCGGGATTCAGCCCGCTCTCGTTGTGGTCGCCAGGGCAGTATAGGGCGAGCGGAACTTTTTATGACGCCAATATGTTTGGCTGCCTGGCCGGGTTCAGCCTGATTCTGCTATTGCCGCTAACGAGCGCCCGAAAAAACTCCAGCGCCGGCGTCGTATGGATATGGCTGGGCCTGACAGTCCTGGCCGGAGCGGTTGCGGTTTCGGCATCGCGCGCCGCCTGGCTGGTCGTGCTGGCCGGATGCGCTGGATTGATCTGGCGACGGCGCTGGCGGGCACTGAGCCTGGCCGCGGGCCTGGGGCTGGGAAGATCGGAA